>JANNVG010000715.1:0-7237 GCA_031414395.1 Fimbriiglobus sp. | reverse complement strand
ACGCGAATTATTCCGGGAATGTGTTTGCATTCGACTGAGCCGCTGGTTTAGACTCCCCTCATTCAAGTCACGGCACGGAGCACGCACCATGCGCCGCAAACAGTCGCCCCCCCCTCGGAATGACATCGGTGCGAGTTTCGCCCAACTCGAACGGCGTGAGATGCCGGCCCTTATGGGTGTCTGATTCGTCGGGTCGGGAGACGGGTATCTTGGGGACACCGCAGCCTCTCACGCCGGCTCGCTCGCGCTCGATCCAACCTTACCGCGCGTGAACGGGTGGGCGGTCGTGGACGCTACCGACGCAGTGGCGGCAGCGACCGTCGCCCTCACCGGGTCCGTCACAGCCACACTCAACGGTGAGTCCGCCACCTACGCCGCGTCGCCCGGCTCCATCGGAACATCGACCGGCCAACAGCGGCCTTACCTGATCTCACAAGGGTCCGACGGCTACGTCGAACTGTGGTTGGAGGACGCGGCGGCTCTTCCCGGCACCCAATCCGATTGGGATTTCAATGACCGTTCGTGGACCATCGAGGTCAAAGAAACGAACGGCGTGGCACCGACCGCTCAGAGTGAGTCGGTGACCCTCTCCCATGATCGCGCACACCTCATCGAGCCTCAGTCGCTACTGGGGAACGACACCACCACCGGAACGGTGCCGCTGAGCGTGGTCGTGACCTCCGGCCCCGCTCACGGCTCGCTCGACGGGCAAACCGGGATCGCGACCGGGGGTCTGATGAGCTACTTGCCCGAGAACGGGTATACCGGCGCGGACTCGTTCACCTATTACGTCACCGACGGGGTGTACGCGAGCGCCGACGTGACGCACACCCTGAACGTCGTGAACGGCACCCCGGTGGCGGTGGCGAACAGTTACACCACCGGACAGGACCAGCGGTTGACGGTTGGGGGTGGATCCGTGACCGTTCCGCCGCCGCCGGGCGGGGGTGGCGGGCCGAGTCTGCCCCCACCCGGCGGCGGGGGTGGCGACCAAGACCTGCTGGCAAACGACACCGATTCGGACGACGACATTCTGCGGGCGACCCTGGTGAGCGGGACCACCAACGGCCTCCTCACACTGAACAGCGACGGCTCGTTCGTGTACACGCCGAACGCCAACTTCTACGGGGTGGACACGTTCGCCTACAAGGCGGAAGACAGCCTGACCGAATCCGCGCCGGTGTCAGTGACCATCACTGTCACGCACAGCCGCGATCTCGACCTCGACGGGACAGACGCAGCCAGCGGCGGCCAGTGGATGCGGGAGGCCGACGAACAGTATTACGGTCTCGGGGTCGGCGGCGGAGAAACGGCCACCGTCTTGGCCCGCGGTCCGGTCGCGCCCGACGACTCGCTCGGCTGGCAACTGCTCTCCCGGACGGTGCGGTGGTCGTCATCCACGCTGACGGTCGGGGGCAACGCGGTGGATGGCGAAATCGTGCTCCCGACGAACTCCAGCGACATCTCCCTCTCGGTGGCGGCCAAGCCGGGTGCCGTGCCCGCGTGGGGCGGGAGCCTGGGCACCATCTGGTACGAGGCGGCGTGGCAGAACAACGTCACGGGTATCGCACTCATTTCGATGGTCAATATGGAGGCCAAACCGAAGGCGGAGTTGGGCTACGTCCAGTTCGAGTCCGACCACGATGTGCTGTTGGACGAGACGAAAGACCCGGTGAGCAACAAGGGCGACCGCTACCAGGCCATGGAATTCCGGCGCGACAAGGCGTACAGCGCGCCGATCAGCCACACGATGAATTCGAAGATCAAGCTGAACGTCGGATTCGACCGGGCCGGGGTTGCACAAGGCACGGAGTACAAAGTGGTGGGGACCAGTGCGAATGACGCACTCAAGTTGGAGTCGGATGTCCACATCACCACGAACAACGCCGCTGCCTCCATCGACATCGAGGCGACGAACAAGTTGCCCCGCGAGGTGAAGGAGTTCACCGATGAGATCGAGTGGACCATGATCCTGAATCCGGGTGCCGGGAATGAAACGAGTCTGCCGATGGGCAAGTCGACGCACACCGTGTACGTCACCTACGACAAGCCGAACAAGCCGGTATTCGTTCCGCAGCAACCTGGGCAGCAACCCCCGCCCGGCTTCGCGGACGAACTCAAGCCGACCGTGGCGCGGATGAAGATCGCGGTCGCCACGGTCGGGGAAGGTTACACGGCCGCCAAGACGGCGGTGCAGAACAACACGGTGAAGGAACCGAACGCCGTGCGGATCGCATTCCAGACCCTGAAACTGCACGTGTTCAATCTGTGGAACAACATCACCGCCGACGGGGTGAAGCAGGGGTTGACCGGCTATGCGTGGCGGGTCAGACTCTCAAACCATGCCGGTACTGCGGGCGCGCCCGCTCCAGATTCCCCAATTCGCGGCAACATTCACCAATTCCCGTTCGGCCACGTGTGGTTTCGCACTGGCGCGAGGACGGCTTGCACGTCGGCGAGCAGCGGGGCGTCGATAGGTTCCGTCATCGCCCGCAGGTTCGTTCGCAATTCCTCCGCCGTCGCTGCTCCGCTGATCGTGCTCGGGATGCGCAATTCGCCGAAACAATACTGCATCCCCAACACGCTGATGTCGGCCCCGCGAGCCTGACACAACTCCGCCGCCGCCCGGCACGCCGCCTTCACGTCGGCCCCGCCGGGGTGCCACGCCTGCGGGCCGTGAGTGGTCAGCAACCCCATGCCCAGCGGGCTGGCGTTCAACACCCCCACGCCGTGCGCGTCCGCCACCGGCATCAACTCCGACAGCAGCAGTTGGTTTTGCAAGTTGAAGTGACAGTACGAGATGACCACGTCGAGCTGACAGCGCTCGATGGCCGTTCGCAGCAACCCCAGCGGGAAGCACGACATGCCGACGTACCGCGCCTTCCCTTCGGCTTTGAGTCGGTGCAACACGTCGGCCGTGTCGGTGAACACCCGCTCGAAGTCGTCGGCGAACTCGATGTCGTGGGCGAGCAGGATCTCGACGCGGTCCGTGCGGAGCCGCGTCAACGACGCCTCCACGCTCGCCCGCATCGCGGCCGGGGTGAAGTCGAACTCGTCGCGGTCGATCCGCCCGGCCTTCGTGCAAATGGAGACTTTGTCGCGCCACCCGCCGGCCAGCACGTCACCCAGGATCGTTTCCGACGTGCCCTTGCCGTAGAAGGCGCTCGTGTCGATCAGGGTCACGCCGGCGTCGATGGCGGCGTGGACCACCGCCGCGGCCTGGGCGGTGGGCAGCGGGCCGTACTGCTGGCCGAACTGCGCCCCGCCGAGCGACAGGCGGGAGACGTTCAGCCCGGTGCGGCCGAGGGGAGAGTGGACCACTATTTGGTGAGCGGCAACACCACGGCGTCCGAGTCCGACACGCCGCGGGTCTTCGGCCCGCAGCCGATGACGGTCGTGCCGTCGGCGGTCACGTCCACACTGTGGATCGGGCCGAGGGGCAGCGTGTGTACGGCGAGCGGCTTGCCGTCGGCCACGTTCCACACGGCGACGTATCCCGCGTTCTTCGGCGCGCTGCCGACGCTCACCAACTTCGTGCCGTCGGGGGTGAACCGCACGCCCTGCACGAACCCCGGATGCGCCGTGCCGTCCGGCTTCAACCCCGGCATCACGAACGCCCGCACGAGTTCGCCGGTCGCCACGGCCCACAGCTTCACCGTCTTGTCGGCCGACCCGCTGGCGAGGAACTTGCCGTCCGGCGTGACGGCGAGCGCGTACACCTGATCGGTGTGACCGGGGGGCGGCGGGGCGGTCAGGTTCGGCACTTGGGCGGTGCCCATGACGGCGGGGGCGGCGGCCTTCACCGCGTCGGGCGTCGGCGGCTTGTCGAGGCCCGGCTTGATTTCGCGGACCAGTGTGCCCGCCGCCACGTCCCAGATTTTGATCGACTTGTCGTCGGACCCGGTGACGACCTGCTTGGCGTCGGGCGTCCACACGACCGAATAAATGGCCCGCGGCGTGGCCGGTTGCGGCGGCACGTGGGCGTTGATCGCCTTCGGCGCGGGGTTCTCCTTCTTCGACAGATCAAAGATGCGGAGGATGCCGTCTTGCCCGCCGGTGGCCAGCAGGGTGCCCGTCTTGTCGAACGCCACGGCGTTTACCCCGCTCGGGTGTTGCAGGCTGCGGCTCGGGGCGTCGGCCACGAACTTCCACGCCCGCGCCTTCTTGTCGTCGCCCACTGACACCAGGGTGTCACCGGCGACGCCGAACCCTTTCACCGCGGCGGCGTGCGGCAGTTCCATGCCCACCTTGCCGAACTCCGGCGGCAGCGGCTGGCCGGCTTCGACCAGTGTGCTCCACGCCACCACGCGGTTGTCGGCGAGCGTGCCGACGAGCGAGTTGAGCGTGGGGTGGAAGGAGAGTTCACCCACGGCGGCGGGGGCCTTCCAACTGCCGATCACGACCCCGTCGGCGGAGTTGAACAGCGTGACCGTCTGGTTCGCCGGGGTGTACGCGGCGACTTGCGTGTTGGCCTTGTTCACCGCCACGAGCGACACGCCGACCAGATCCCCAATCGCCCGCTCGGCGGCGCCGGTGGTCGCGTTCGACACGCTCACGCCTTTGCCCGCGCCGGTGCTGAGCGTGCTCGCACCAGTGGCGATGACGGCGAACGCGGCCCCGTACCGCCCGGAGTCGGCCGACAACCGCGGAGCGAACAGCGCGGTCGCCTGTACGGTCTTGTCCGCACTCGCGGTGTACAGGATCGGCTGCGACGGGTGGAACGCCAGCCCGACGACCGCCCCGGCGTGCTTCACAACTTGTTCGATACGACCACTCGGCACGTTCACCACCACCGCCGAGTTGTCGGCCAGCGCCATGGCCAGTTTCGTGCGGTCGGCGTTGAACGCGACCCGCGTGCCGTCGGCCGGCAGCGCCACCAGGCTGGTTTCTTTGGCGTCCGCGGTCGTCCACGCCTTCACCACCTTGCCGCTCACGGCCGCCACCATGAGTGCGTCTTTCGACAGCGTGGCGTGCTTGGCGTCGGCCGGCAGGCCGGGGAACGCCTTCACTTCTTTCGCGGCGGGGGCGGGGGCGGTCTCGAACGTCCGCACCGTTTTGTCGGCGGTGCCGACGACGGCGAGCGCGGGGCTTGCGAACACGCCGACGGGCGGCGTGGCGGCGGTCGCCCGCGTGCCGGCCACCCACACTTCGGCCGGTGACACCGCCTTGTCATCACCACCGATCAACAGCGTCTTGTTGTCGGGCAGGAAGCTCACCGCCTTGACCGCGGCGGTCGGCTCGGACACAGTTTGCAGTTCCGCCCCCGTGGTGGCGTCGAACACCTTCACCGCCCCCTTGCCGCCGACGGCCACCAGCTTGCCGTCCGCGCTCCACGCCACCGCCGTACCGTCCGCCGGCACGGTGAACGCCGGCTTGCCGTCCGCCGCCACCGGGCGCACGGTCAGGTTGCCCGCGCCCACCTCGGCGAACTTGGTGCGATCCGCGCTCACCGCCACGGCCGTCGTCTTGTCCTTCGCGGTCATGTCGAAGACGGCTTCTTCCTTCGCCGTGTCCGGGTTCAGCACGCGCACCTTGCCGTCGGCGCAGAACGAAATCACCTTCTTGTTGTCGGCCGCGAACGCCACCGCCAGCACCGGCTTCGGGTGCGGGAAGGCCTTCACGTCCTTCTCCACCGTGGTCGGGGCGGCGAACAGTCGCACTTCATCCGCGTAGCCGACGGCCACCGTCTTCGTGTTCGGCAGCACGGCCAGCGCGGTGACGGCCTTCTTCGGCGCGGCCAGCTTGCCCACCTGTTTGCCGTCGGCCGGCGTCCAGAACAGCACCCCACCGTCGGCGTCCGCTGACACCACGTTGTCAGCGGCGACACTCACCGCCACCACCGCGGCCGTGTGGTCCTTGAACTCCCGCTCCACCGCGCCGGCGTTCCACACCCGCACCACTTTATCGTTGCCGGCGGTGATGACTTTCTTCCCGTCGGCGGAGAGCGTCATGCCACGCACGGCGTCCGGGTGGACGAGCGGCTTGAGGGCGAGCGGGGCGGCGGGGATGACCCAGGTGCGGGCGACACCCGTCGCGCTCAGCGTGACGAACTGTGGCAGGTTCGGCACGAACGTCACGTCGAGCAGCGGATCGACTGGCAGCACGGCCCGCGGTTTGCCGTCCGCCCCCAACACATGCAAAGCGTTCCCGGCCAGGGCCAGAATCTGCGTGCCGGTCGCATTCACCGCCAAGTTGCTCACCACCGTCGGCATCGGGATGTCGAACACCGCCGTCGCCTCGGCCGTGCGGAACGCCTTCAGCTTCTTGTCCGCTGTGGCCACGACCGTCAGCACGCCGTCACCCGACATCGCGTGCGCGGTGGCCGCTTCGCCCAGCGGCGGGAACGCCTTTGGTGCAGCGGGTGCCGCGGTGGGGAAGAAGGCCGCCACGCCGTCGGCCGTCACCACAATCGGCTGGCCGTTGGCGGGGTTGACCACGAACGCGGTCACGTCGCCGGCGGTTGCCCCGACCGCACCGAGCGGTTTGCCATCGACCGCGTTCCAATACCGCAGCACCTTGTCGGCCGCGAGGGTGTACAGCGTCGTCCCGGTCGGGTTGAACCCGAGGCCGATCACCGCACCCGTAGCTCCCGGCGCGAGCGTCTGTGACAGCTTGTTGTCAGCGGCGGTGAACACCTTCACCGAGCCGTCGGCCGCCCCCACCGCGTACAGCTTGCCGTCGAGCGACACGGCCACCTTCGTGCCGCCGGCGGTCAGGTCGGTTTCCAGTTGCGGCTTGCCGGTCGGCACGTCCCACAGCTTCACGAAGTTGTCGGTGCCGGCGGAGGCGAGGCCGGAGCCGTCGGGCGAAAACGTGACTGCCGTCACGAGGCTCTGGTGCCCGGCCTTGCCCGCGAACGTGCGGAGTTCCTTGCCGGTGGCCGCGTCCCACAGTTTCACGCTCTTGTCGAAGCTGCCGGTGGCGATCCGCTTGCCGTCGGCCGAGAAGGCGACGGTGTACACCGGGTCGGTGTGACCGGAGAGGGTGAATTTGGCGGCCGGCGGCGGGGCGGTCGGCGGTTGGGCCTGGGCAACAAGTGTGGCGGCGAGGGCGAGCGGGAGCAGGAGCGCGGGGAGGGAACGCATCACACCACCTCGGGGAAGGGCAAACTGGCAGGATAGGCAGTGTCGCAAGAAGTGCGGGGAATGTCTAGGAGCAACACGACAGGTGTCAGGCCCCAGTCACCGGCGGGGTGTGCCACTGGAAGTCGGCGGTGAGTACCCCCCACCCGGACGGC
>JANNVG010000714.1:0-7461 GCA_031414395.1 Fimbriiglobus sp. | reverse complement strand
GTCAGTTCCTCCGGTCCGCCGCGGCTGCCGCCGCCGCCGCCACCTCCTTCCCCCTGTTCGCCACTGCCAAGGAGACCGTCGCCGGGCCGACCGTCAAGTCGGCCGCCGAGACCGCCGTGAAGGCGCTGTACGACACCTTCACCGACACCCAGAAGAAGGACGTGTGCTTCGCCTGGGACCACAAGGACAAGGACCGCGGGCTGCTGCGGACCTTCGTGAGCAACAACTGGCAGATCACCAAGCACACCCTGAACAGCGAGTTCTTCACGAAGGACCAGCGCGGCATCGTGGCCGACATCTTCAAGGGGCTGGTGAACCCGGAGTGGCACAAGCGGTTCATCAAGCAGCTGGAGCAGGACAACGGCGGGAAGGCGTTCGGCACGGCCCAGAGCGTCGCCCTGTTCGGCGAGCCGGGCACCGAGAAGTTCGAGTTCGTGATGACCGGCCGGCACCAGACCATCCGGGCGGACGGCAACACGGAGAAGAGCGTGGCGTTCGGCGGGCCGATCTTCTACGGGCACGCGGCCAAGAGCTTCACCGAAGACAAGGAGCACGCGGAGAACGTGTTCTGGCCGCAGGCCCTGGCCGCGAACAAGGTGTACACCCTGCTGGACGACAAGCAGAAGAAGGCGTCGCGGGTGAAGAAGAGTCCGAGCGAGTCGGCCGTCGGCTTCAAGGGCGACAAGGCGAAGGACCAGCCGGGGCTGCTGATTTCCGAACTGACCGGCGACGTGCGGAAGGAGCTGCAGAAGGTGTTGGAGGTGCTGGTCGAGCCGTTCCGCACCGAAGACCGCGACGAGTGCGTGGCCATGCTGAAGGCCCAGGGCGGGCTGGACAAGTGCAAGCTGAGCTTCTTCGAGGACGCGGACGTGGGGTTCGACGACGTGTGGGACAACTGGCGGATCGAGGGGCCGAGCTTCGTGTGGCACTTCCGCGGCGACCCGCACGTCCACGTGTGGGTGAACGTGGCGGATGACGCGACGCTGAAGCTGAACGCGCGGGGGTAGTGAAGACCGAAGACTAACCACAGAGGCACAGAGACACAGAGAAGACAAGAGTGAGAGTTCTGAACCATTCTCTCTTGTCTTCTCTGTGTCTCTGTGCCTCTGTGGTTAGTCTGCTTTCAAGTCACCTAAGTTTCCCGTCAGCACCGCCACCTGCTTCTCCAGTTCGGCCACCTTCTCGCGGGTCTCGGCCACCACCTCCGGCGGGGCGTTCCGCACGTACTTCTCGTCGCCCAACTTCTTGTTCATGCCGTCGAGTTGCTTGCGGAGGTCCGCAATCTGCTTCTCGATCCGCACCGCTTCGGCGGCCGGGTCGATCAGCCCGGCGAGCGGCACATACGCCTCGAAGTCGGCCGTCACGACGCTGCCCGCCTGCTTCGGCTTCGTCACGTTCGGCCCGCACTCGAACCCGCTCAGCCCGCCGAGTTGGGTGACGAACGGCGCGAGCGGCTGAAGCTCCTTCGCCACCGCTTCGCTGCACTTCACCGCGAGCGTGACCGGCGTCTTGTCCAGGCTGTAACGGTTGCGGAGTTCGCGCACCCCGCGGATCACCTCTTGCATCCGGGCGATGGCCGATTCGGTGCTAGTGTCGATGAGCGCGTCGGGGTACGTCGGCCACGCGGCGATGCACACGGCTTCTTCCGCCTTCGTCGGCGTGGGGAAGCCACGCTCGGGGGCCACTTCGCCGAGTGCTTCCCAGAGCGATTCGGCCACGAACGGCATCACCGGATGCACCAGCCGCAGGATGCCGTCGAGCACGCCCACCAGCACCCGCTGGCACGCCGGGTCCGACCGCCGGGCCTTGCTCATCTCGATGTACCAGTCGCAGAACTCGCTCCACGCGAACTCGTAGATGAGCTTGGCCACGTCGGCGAACTTGTACGCCTCGAGCGCCGCCGTCACCGCCTTCGCGGTGGTGGCCAGCCGCGACACGATCCAGCGGTCTTCTAAGTGGTCTGCTCGCTCCGCGAGCGGGTGTCCGGATTCCGCTCCAAGTGGTCCACTCACTCCGTGAGTGGATTCAGACTCCACTCGCGGAGCGAGTGGACCACTATTCAGGTTCATCAGGATGAACCGGGTGGCGTTCCACAGCTTGTTGGCGAAGTTGCGGCCCAACTCGAAGCGGTCGCTCGCCGCCTTCGCCGTCGTCAACTCGGGGTCTTCCTCCATCCACGGCCCGCTCGGGCGGAACGCCTGCTTGCACCCGGAGCAGTTCATCTTCTTGGTGCGGCCGGCCTGGTGCTCCTTCTTCTGCGGGTTCAGCACCCCGCAGTGCGGGCAGACGTTCGAGATCGGCATCCGGCTGTCTTGCGTCTCGCCGGCCATCGACACCATGTAGTAGCGGAGCGCGTCGGCCCCGTAGAGGTCGATGATGTCGAGCGGGTCGGCCCCGTTGCCCTTGCTCTTGCTCATCCCCTCGCCGAACCCGTCCAGCACCTTCGGCGTGATGTAGACGTGGTCGAACGGGATCTCGTTCAGGTTGTACAGACCCGTGAGCACCATGCGGGCCACCCACAGGGTGATGATGTCCCGCGAGGTCACGAGCGTGGACGTGGGGTAGTACCGCTTCAACTCCGGCGTCTGCTCCGGCCAACCGAGCGTGCTGTGCGGCCACAACGCGGACGAGAACCAGGTGTCGAGCACGTCGGAGTCTTGCACGTACGCGGCTTCCTCGAACCGCTTCTCCACTTCAGGATGGCCGGGTTGGATGCAAACCGAGATCCGTCGAGGTTGTCCAGAACCGGCGGGCAGATAGGTCTGGACCGAGGTGAACTCGGGCTCCTCCCCGAGGCACGTGATGGGGCCGGACTTGGGATACCAATACACGGACTTCCCATCCTCGTCGGTCTCCGGGGTGAGCTCCAGCGTCCACACCGGGATGCGGTGGCCCCACCAGAGCTGGCGGCTGATGCACCAGTCACGCTTCTCACCGAGCCAGTCGAGGTACGTCTTGGCGTACCGCTCCGGGAAGAACTTCACCTTCCCGCTGGTCACGGCGTCCATCGCCATCTGGGCGAGTCCGATACGAGTACCCCCCACCCGGCTCGACTTCGTCTCGCCGACCTCCCCCACAAGGGGGGAGGTGGTGGTGGTTGGCCTGTCTCGTTGGGTGGCTTGTGGGGAAGACGCACCACCCCCACCTCCCCCCTTGTGGGGGAGGTCGGAACCGGCGTTCGACGCCGGCTCCGGGTGGGGGGTATCGAAGTCGCCCATCCGCACGAACCACTGGTCGCTCAGGAACGGCTCGATGGGCGTCTTGCTGCGGTCGCTGTACGGCAGGGGGATGTCGCGGTCCTGCTTGTCCACGAACAGCCCCAACTCCTCCATCTTGGCCACCACCGCCTCGCGGGCCTTGTCGCGGGTCAGGCCGCTGTACTCGCCGAACCCGGCGGCGATGGTGCCGTCCGGGTTGATGATGTTGATGATGCCGATTTCGGGGTGCCGCTGCCAGCAGGCGTAGTCGTTCGGGTCGTGGGCCGGCGTCACCTTCACGCACCCGGTGCCCAACTCCATGTCCGCGAGCAAGCCGTCGGCGATGATCGGAATCTGCCGGCCGGTGTGCGGTTGCAATGCATACTGCCCCACAAATTGTTTATACCGTTCATCGTCGGGATGCACACACAGTGCAGTATCACCCAGCATCGTTTCCGGCCGGGTGGTGCTGAACTGAATGTGTAAGTCGTGTTCACCCATCACTTGATACTGAAAGGTCCAGAACCCGCCCTTCGTGGTCTCGGTGTACGTCTCGTCGTCGGCCACGCTGGTTTGCAGTTGCGTGTCCCAGTTCACCAGCCGCTTGCCGCGGTAGATGTACCCGTCGCGGAACATGCGGAAGAAGGTCTCCCGCACGGCGCGGGCGCAGGTTTCATCCAACGTGAACCGCGTGCGCTCCCAGTCGCAGCTCGCCCCGATCTGCTTCAACTGGCCGAGGATGCGGGCCTCGTACTTGTCCTTCCACTCCCAGATCTTCGCCACGAGCTTGTCGCGGCCGTACTCGCGGCGCTTGAAATTCTTGTCTTCCGACGTGAGGAGGCGTTCCACCACGGCTTGCGTGGCGATGCCGGCGTGATCGGTGCCGGGCATCCAGAGGGCGTTGCGGCCCTGCATCCGTCGCCAGCGGATGAGCACGTCTTGAAGGGTGTTGTTCAGCGCGTGCCCCATGTGCAGGGCACCCGTCACGTTCGGCGGGGGGATGACGATGGTGTACGCCTCGCCCGGCTTGGCCGGGTCGGCGTGGAAGTACCCCTTCTCGGCCCACCGATCCAGCCACTTCTGCTGGGCGTCTTTGGGTTCGTAGGCCTTCGGCAGTTCGGTCGGCATCTCTCACCCTCGTTCCCACGCTCCGCATGGGAATGTGTCTTCCGACGCTCCGCGTCGCTCTTGGTTTCGCCACGGACGCGGAGCGTCCGCAGCAGCGTTCCCACGCGGAGCGTAGGAACGAGGTGTCACTCGGCGTCTTTGAACAGCTTGTATTCGATGCTGTCCACCAGCGCGAGCCAGCTCGCCTCGATGATGTTCTCGCTCACGCCCACGGTGCCCCACACGGCCCCGGCCTGGTCGCGGCTCTCGATCACCACCCGCACCCGCCCGGCCGTGCCCTCGCGGGCGTTCACCACCCGCACCTTGTAGTCGGCCAGTTGCATCTCGGCCAGCCGCGGGTAGTGCGGCAGGAGTGCCTTCCGCACCGCCCCGTCCAGGGCGTTGATCGGCCCGTCGCCCTCGCTCACCGTGTGCTCGACCACCCCGTTCACGCTCACCTTCACCGTCGCCTCGGTCAGGAGGGCGTTCACGACGTGCTCCGTCTTCGCCCGGTAGCTCTGCAGCTCGAACCACGGCTTGTACTGGTCGGTCGCCTTCCGCACCAGCAGATCGAACGACGCCTCCGCCGCCTCGAACTCGTACCCGGCGTACTCCAAATCCTGCACCTGTTGAAGGATCTTCGCCATCACCGCCTTGTCGGTCGCCAGGGCGTACTTGGCCGTCTTCGTCACGATGGTGCTCTGCCCGCTCAGCTCGCTCACCAGGATCCGCCGCTCGTTGCCCACCGCTTCCGGGTTGATGTGCTCGTAGGTGCTCGGGTCTTTCGCCACGGCGTGCGTGTGCATCCCCCCCTTGTGGGCGAACGCGCTCTGCCCGACGAACGGCTGCCCCGGCCGGAAGTTCATGTTGGCCAGTTCGTACACGTACCGGCTCGCCTCGGTCAGCCGCACCAGGCTGTCGGGCCGCAGCACGTCGTACTTGTACTTGATGGCCAGGTTCGCAATCACGCTCACCAGGTCCACGTTCCCGCACCGCTCGCCGATGCCGTTCATGGTGCCCTGCACCTGCGAAGCCCCCGCCCGCACCGCCGCCAGCGTGTTCGCCACCGCCAAATCACAATCGTTGTGACAGTGGATGCCCACCTCGCACCGCAACTGCTTCCGCACCTCCGTCACCAGTTCGGCCACCCGCTCGGGCATCGTGCCGCCGTTCGTGTCGCACAGGATCACGCAACTGGCCCCCGCCCCTTCGGCCGCCTTCAGCGTCTTCATCGCGTACTCCGGGTTCGCCCGGTAGCCGTCGAAGAAGTGTTCGGCGTCGTACATCACCTCGCGGCCGGCGGCCACGCAGTACGCCACGCTGTCGGCGATCATCCGCAGGTTCTCGTCGGGCGTGGTGCCGATCACGTTCGTCACGTGGAAGTCCCACGTCTTGCCCACGATGGTGATCACCGGCGTGCCGGCGTCGAGCAGCGCCGAGATGCACGTGTCGGTCGCCGGGTCGGAGTTCTTCCGCCGGGTCATGCCGAAGGCGCACACCTTCGCGTGCTTGAGCGGGATGTCCCGCACCGCGCGGAAGTACTCGGCGTCTTTCGGGTTGGACAGCGGGTACCCGCCCTCGATGAAGTCCACCCCCAGGTCGTCCAGCCGGCGGGTGAGCAGCAGCTTGTCTTGCAACGAAAAGTTCACGCCCTCGCCCTGGCTGCCGTCGCGGAGGGTGGTGTCGTAAACGAACACGCGGGTCATGGGGAAGCTCTCAGCGGTCAGCGGTCAGCGGTCGGCAGGAAACAAAAAAACCCGGAGCGTTTCGGCTCCGGGGGATGGTGTACGGTGTCGCCGCCCCGGAGTCAGTCCGTGGTAATGACGACGACGGTTTTGGCGGCGGACGGCGTCACGGCGGTGGCTCCCGAGTGTGTACAGTAATACGCGCGCCCCGCCGGAAAGTCAACCGCCGCCCGCGGGCGAACTTCACCACTGGGTGTGCCTCCGGTTTTCGGCACCCCACCCCCGCCGCCCACGGGTGGCCCGGGCGGCGACCCCTCCCCGACGGGGAGGGGTGGGGGTGATGGCACCTTCCGTGAAGGCCGACGACCCCCACCCCTCCCCGTCGGGGAGGGGTCGCCGTGGGAACGCAGTTCCCCGGCGGGGGTGGGGCTGACTACCTCCACATGCACACCGTCACCGCCGCTTCATCCGCGGGTCGGTGTTGGTCTTCAGGTCTTTCCAATCCGTCTTCGCGGCCGGGTCGAGGCCGTTCACGTACTTCTCGACGTTCGTGTACCCGTCGCCGCTCGCGTCCTTCGTGGCGTCCGCCGGGTCGTTCGGGTTCAGGCCGTGCTTCTTCTCCCACTCGTCGGGCATGCCGTCGCCGTCGGTGTCGGTGACGCGGTCGCCGGCGTACTTCGGATACCCGCCCACCTGCTTGATGTCCGTAATCACACCCTGCTTGGTGTCGGCCACCGCCGTGCCTTTGCGAACCGCTTCGATGATGCGGGCGTCCACCGCGTCCCGCTTCGGCAGCGTGGCCCCGGCGTGATCGAGCACAGATGCGTAGGCGTCCACAGCGGATTGAAGGTCCGGCAACTTCGGCATGGGAAACGGCTTCTCGGCCTTCACCCGCGGGAGGATGACCTTCGGGTCGTCGTCGCCGTCGATCTGCACCCCGCCGGCCCAGTTGTCTTTGCTGATCGCGTCGTGCCCCTCCACCGCGTTCCCACTCACGTAGGCTTTGCCCCACGAGCGGGGGCCGGTCTTGTCGCCCTGTGCGCGGCGGCCGTCGGGCCGCAGCACGCGGTGGCCGATGGCGGTGTCCGGGGTCGCCGGGCCGGGTTTGAAATAATTGTTGATGATCTGATACTGGCTCGTCTGGTCGCCGCCGTCCACCGTACGGTGTCGCCAGTTGTAGATGACGTTGTTGACGAAGTTGAAATCGCCGTTCATGCCGATGCTCGGGTTGCGGCCGGCGTTGTTGGCCCACAAATTGTGGTGGAAGGCGCTGTTGTGCCCGCCGATGGTGCTGCCGAGCGAGTGGTTGTACGTGTCCAGGGCTTCGCTGCTGACGCACCACTGGATCGTAATGTTGACGGTGGGAAGCTTCAACTCTTTGTCCGACCCGTCGGGCTTGTGCATGTGGCGATACATCGAAATGTTTTCATCCAACCCCCAACTCGCGGAGCAGTGGTCGATGATGATGTTGC
>JANNVG010000713.1:0-7316 GCA_031414395.1 Fimbriiglobus sp. | reverse complement strand
GGGATGGGGATGCTGCTCGCGAAAATGCCGTGGAACAGGGCGCGGAACACCGACTGCACCACGTCGTCCGAGTCGAACCGCGTGCCGAACGAGCCGCACCGCGTGCCGGCCAGCACCTTCACCCGCTCGGCGTAGCGGTGGAACAGCGCCGCCGCCGCCGCCTGGTCGCCCTCTCGGAAGGCGCGGACGAGCGACTGGTCGGACGGCCGCGGGGCCGGGGTGTTGATCGCCGCGGACGGCACCGGGTGAACGGTCATCGGTTCCAGAGGGTCTGCGTGGCGTGCCGAATGGTAGGACAGGAACGCCGACGGGTGGCGGGCGAGTGGGCGGGAAGAGTTCGGCGATTCTTCGCCGGGTCCCACATTTTTGGTGTCGCAGTCAGCGGACCAATTCAGTTCCTCCCGTTGACGACGAACTTTCGGCCGCCACCGCACCGCTCGTGCGGGCGTTGGCAGCGTTCGCCCCCGCCGCGGCCCTCTGGCCGCCGGCACGTCCGCCCGCACGGGCCTCGGCCCACCCGATGCGGGGCGCTACGTCGTGGCCGGATCACACCATCGTCTGGAGTTCGCCATGAAGTTCACCATCGTGCGGTTGGAAGAGCGGATCGCCCCCGGGGCCATGCGCTGGTTCGGCGGCTGCGGGAACGGCCACGGCAGCAACAAAGGCAGCGGCAAGGGCAGCAACAAGGGGAGCAAGAAGAGCAAGAAGGGCAGCAACAAGAAGGGGAGCAACAAGCGGGGCAACTGCTACCGCCCGCCGGTGTGCGCCCCGGTGTACACGCCGCCGGTGTGCCCGCCCCGCGGCTGGTGACGTGCGACCCGCGCCCGGTCGGCACCCCGACCGGGCGCGTCGCCTTTCCTCCCGTCCTGATCACCCCCGGCGCGACCCCCTCCGCCCCGGTGAGAGGGCCATTCCGTGTCCGCCGACACTTCCCCCGCCCCCTGCCGGCACTGCAAGTCCGGCCCCGAGACGTTCCGCTACTACGCCCTGTGCGAGTTCGACGTGGACGCCGCCCGCCGGCTGACCGCCGACGGCCGCGTGCCCGTCGAGGTGGATGAGCCGAGCGTCCGCCAAACCATGGACGGCCTGCGGCTGGTGACCGAGCACATCGACCATGTGGACCCGCGGTTCCCCGGCATCATCGCGCACGTCTCCTGCCCGGACGACACCGGCGAGACCCAACGCGGGCACGTCCTCATCGACGGCAACCACCGCGCCGCCCGCTGCCTCCGCGACGGCCTGCCCTTCTTCGCCTACCTGCTCACCGAGCGGGAGAGCGAAGCCGTCCTCGTCCGCTGATTCTCCCCCACCTCCGCACGGCCCGCCGCGATGATCCCCACCACCCACCGCCTGCCCGCCCGCCGCCCCGACCTGCTCATCCGCCCCATCGGCGACCGCGGGCGGTTCGTCGTCAAAGATCTCCGCTCCGGCGCGTACTTCCAGATCGGTCAGCACGAGGAGTTCCTGCTCTCCGGGCTGGACGGCCGGCAGTCGGCCCTGGCCCTCCGCCGCGGGTTCGAGCGGCAGTTCGGCGAACCGCTCTCCGACCACGACCTGGGCGAGTTCCTGGAGATGGCGAAGGCGCAAGAGTTCCTCGCCCCGGCGAGCGAGACCGACACGCCGGCGATGGGCGAGCGGACGGCCGCGCTGCTCGGGTTCACCGCCCCCGGCCGCGACCAGCCGGCCGACGAGCCGCCGCCCGTCCCGCTTCTGGTGGCGACGCCCACTCCGTCGCCCCCGACCGCGGACCCGGCTCCGGTCGCCGCACCGAGCGGGCAGAGCCTGTTGCACTGGCGGAAGTCCGTGTTCAACCCGGACCGCCAGTTCACCCGCATGGTGCCGTGGCTCGGCTTCCTCTGGACCCGCGGGTTCCTGGCGGTCAGTCTGCTGGCGGTGGCCGTCGCCCTGTGGGTGGTGGTGTCGAACTGGTCTGAACTGCTGAGCGGGTTCGACGGGGCGATGCGGTGGGAGACGGCCGTGCTCGTGTGGGTGGTCATGCTGACCGCCACCACCCTGCACGAGTTCGCCCACGGGCTGACCCTCAAGAAGTACGGCGGGCAGGTGCCCGAACTGGGCGTGCTGGTCATGTACCTCATCCCGTGCCTGTACTGCAACGTGTCCGACGCCTGGCTGATCCAAGAGCGGTGGAAGCGGATGCTCGTCACCCTGGCCGGCGGGTACTGCGACCTGTGCCTGTGGGCGGCGGCCGTGTTCGTGTGGCGGCTGACCCCGCCGGACGGCCTGGTGAACTACCTGGCGTTCGTCGCCATGACCGTCCTCGGCGGGCGGGTGTTCTTCAACTTCAACCCGTTCATCAAGCTGGACGGGTACTACCTGCTGGGCGACTGGCTGGAAGTGCCCAACCTGCTCCAGCGGGGGCAGGAGCGGGCGAAGGCGCACCTGCGGCGGCTGCTGTGGGGGGCGGCCCCGCCGCCGGCCGAGTCGAACGCGCGGGCGCTCACCGTCTACGGCCTGTGCAGTTGGGTGTACGGGCTGGCCTTCCTGGGCACGGCCGTGTACGCCCTCCTCTGCACCCTGTGGGGGTGGCTCGGCCCGGCGGGGGTGGCCGTCGCCGTCGGGCTGTCGGTGGTCCTGTTGAAGCACCAGTTCGGCGGGCTGAACGGCGGCGAGGTCAAGGCCATGCTGGCCAGCCGGCGGGTGCGCACCGCCTTCTGGCTGCTGCTGCTCGGCGGGCTGATCGGGGGAGCGTTCGTGCCCGTATCGGACCGCGCCGGCGGGGCGTTCCGCGTCCGCGGCGGGGGGCGACTCGAACTCCGCTCGCCGGCGGCGGCGGTGCTACGGGAGGTGTACTTCGACGAGGGCGACGAGGTGCCGGCCGGGGCGGTGGTGGCCCGCCTGGAGGTGCCCGACCTGGCCAGCCGGCGGACACGACTGGCGGCGGCGGCGGCCGAAGCGCGGGCGAAGTTGGAACTGCTCGAAGCCGGGCCGAGCCCGGCGGCGGTGACCGAACTGGCCGGACGGGTGGAGCGGGCCAAACGGTGGCAGGAGCGGGCGGAAGCCGACCTGAAACGGGAGGGGGAGGCCAACGCACAAGAGTCGGCCCGACGGGAGGCCGTGGTCTTCCAGGCGGCCGCCGAACTGAGGCAAGCGGAGACCACGCTGGAGCGGATCAAGGGCATCCGCGGTCAGAAGGCGGTGTCGGACGGGGAGTACGACACGGCGGTCGCCCGGGTCGGGGTGGGCCGCGGGCTGCTTGATCAGGCGAAGGCCGAGCAGGCCGGGGCGAAGATTCAGGGGGTGGCGGCGGCCGAGACCGAACTCGCCCGCCGGGAAAAGGAGTTGGCCGACGCGAGCGGGGCGCTCACCCTGCTCAAAGCCGGACCGCGGCCGGAGGAGATCGGCGCCCTGAAAGCCAGCGTCGCACGGGCCGACGAGGAGGTGCGGTACCTGGACGAGTTAGCCGGCAAGCTGGTGGTGAAGGCCGCCCGCGGCGGGCTGGTCACCACCCCGCGGCTGAAGGAGCGGGTCGGCCGGCTGTTCCAGGAGGGCGAACTCATCTGTGAGGTGGAAGACACGACCGCGCTGGAAGTGGAGGTGCTGTTGAAGGAAGGGCAGACGGCGCGGGTGGAGCCGGGGCAAGAGGTGGAAATCCTCGCCCGAGCGTTGCCGTTCCAGACGATCAAGGGGAAAGTGCTCCGGGTGGCTCCGGCCGCCCGCCGCCCCGGCGACCGCGGCGACGGCACCCAGCAGGCGATGTTGACCGCCACCGCGACCGACGCGGAAGGTCTGACGGCGGTGTACTGTGCGCTCGACACCGGCGAGCTGGCACTGCGGCCGGGCATGACCGGCCACGCCCGCGTCCACCGCGGCGAGCGGCCGGCCTGGATGGTCCTGTCCGAGTCGGCGCTGCGAACCGTCCGCGTCGAGTTCTGGAAGTGACATCGAACGCACCGAAGCATTTTCAATCGGCTCGTTGTGATCTGTTGTTGTAGCCGGCCTCTGTGAGGCCGGACTGTAGCCGGGGTCACAGACCCCGGCTACAGTCCGGCCGCAAGAAGCCACCTGAAAATGCTCTACCCAACACACACCGAGGCTGACGAATGCTCACCGACGACCAGCGCCGTGGGTGGGAACGCGACGGGTACGTCGCCCTCCGCGGCTTCTTCACCCCCGACGCGATGGACGGCCTGAACGCCGTGACGGACGACCTGCACCGCCGCCCGCCCGACTGGCTGGTGGTGGACAACACCCTGGACGGCCGGCGGGGGCGGCTGAACGACTTCACCCCCCAAGAGCAGGCGGGCGGGCACTTGCGGTTCAACAACCTGTTCCGTGACAAGCCCGAAGTCCGCGCCGTCGCCCTCGACGGGCGGGTACGGGCGATCACCCGGCAGTTGCTCGGCGAGCCGGCGGTGCTGTGCAGCTCGCTCACCTTCACGAAGGGCAGCCAGCAGACCGAACACATCGACTCCCTGTACCTGCCGCCGCCGACGCCGGGCAAGCTGGTCGCCGCGTGGGTGGCCCTGGAAGACGCGCACCCGGATGCCGGGCAACTGTTCTACTTCCCCGGCAGCCAGCGCATCCCGCGGTACACGTTCGGCGACGGCGGGCACCGCGCCGTGTCCGCCGAGATGGGCGACTGGATGGCGTACATCCGCGGGCGGATCACCGCCGCCGGCCTGACCCGCCAGACGTTCGCCGCACAGAAGGGCGACCTGTTCTTGTGGTCGGCCGACCTGGTTCACGGCGGGTCGCCGATCACCGACCCGACGAAGACACGGAAGAGCATGGTGTGCCATTACCTCGCGCACTCCGACGCATTGACTCTGGGATTCGACTGTGCCCCCGAAGGGGAAGACGCTTACTGGTGTCGGCGGTGACCTCACCGGATTGTCCCACCACCCGTCCACGCTCGGGGAAAACCGACGGCGCCGGGAGGGTCGATCACTTGTGGGGAGTGTTGAGATTGTCACTCCCCACTCAAGAGGGGTGAGGTTCCTAACATCAGTCATCCCGCCCGACAGGTCCCCACCACGTCCGGCCACGAACGATGACCGCGGTCGTCCAAGACCCCACCACATCGGCCGTCCGCCCGCGTCTCCAAGAAGTGTTCGACTCCGGCGGCGGGTTCTCGGTCTCAGATCATTCGATAGACCTGTGCCATCATTCCTGCCCCGTCCTTCGGTCGGCTAGTCATCGTCGGGAGCCAATGTCCCCCCCAGAACACCTTCGCCCCAGCAGTCCGACCGCCCTCATGCCGTGCCCGCTAAAGAATTGCCAGCACGCTCAGGAACAGGGTGTTACTGACCTTCGGAAAAGGAATGACAGCGGACGGGTGCAACCGGCCCCAGGCCTTCGGCCTGGGGCCGGTTGAGCTCCAGAAGGTGGCATTGCCCACCTGACGGTCAGTAGCCGCCGGTCTGCTTTTCCGTGCTTGAGGGCAAAGGCGGGTCGGGGAACGTGATTGACCCCGCGTGCTGATAGGTGTAAAAATATTCTAAAGGGGGTGCACAAGTTCAAAAGCCACAGAGCCGTCATCATGAGCCGCCCGTGCTCTCCGCTCGCCGTCATCCACGGGGTGCCCCACACCCTGCTCGCCGACTTCTGCCGCGCCCGGCAGGTGCCGCTGGACGAGTCCGCCCTCGCCCCGGATACCGACGCCGGGTGCTGGCCGCCGCCAGAAACCTACCCCGACCCAGCCGCGAGCGGTTCGACGCCGACCGGCGGGACGTACACGACTTGGCCACCGAGGACGGCACCCGCGCCCTCGTCGCCGAGGCCGACGCCGCCGGGGTGAGCCTGCCACCGGCGTTCCACGAGCTGGCCGGAGCCGCCGCCCGCGGCATGTGGTTCCTGGCCCACCACCCGGACGCCTTCCACGCCGCCCGCCTGGTGTACGCGGCCGACCACCTGGCCGCCCGCTCCTGCGCCACCGTCACCGGGGTACCGAATGTCCTGCCCGACCACACCCCGGAGGCGCTCACCCCGTCCGCCGGGCGCTCACCGAGTATTCCCAGCGGCAGGCCCGCGGCGGGCGGTGCCACATCGACGCACTCGTTCGCGGGCCCCGCCGACGCCCCTGCTCGGCAACATCCGGCAGTTGGCCGTGTTGTTGAACCGCTCGGTCGCCTCGCTCGAACGCGACCAGGCGGCTGGTCGCCTGCCGGCCCGGTGCGGATCGGCGGCAGCAAGAAGTGGCGGCGGGCGGACATCGAATCTTGGGTCGCCGCCGGCTCGCCCGACCGCGACACGTGGGCGCGGATGAAGAAGGCGAAGTGACCTCGACCAACCCCCGCCCGGTGGAACGCCGCGGGCCGATCCCCTCGCCCTGCCAGGTGGAGGATCGGCCCACGAGCGGCAGTGACACCGGGCCGTCACCGCGAGTCCACACCGTGAGCGTATCCGAACTACCGATGGGCATCACTTCTGTCGAGGGTCGTTCCGTTATTCGCCGCCCGACCCGTCACCCAGTCGGTCGGCGACTTCGGCCACGCTCAGCGCGTCGAGTAGCGTCACCCCGCCGGCCAGGTTCAGCCGTTCGGACAACGCCCGGATGCGATCCCGCCGCACCCCGCCGGTGCCGAGTCGCTCGTCGTGGTCGCGGATGTACTCCAGGAACCCGGTGCGGACGTGCGGTGCCCGCCCCAGGTTCTTCTCCAGCAACTGCTGCGCGATGTCCAGGGCGGAGAGCAGCACCCGCGTCAACTCGTAAGGGTCTTTGCGGTGGCGGTCGTGCGTCAGGTGGGCGTACCACCAGAGGCGGGCCATGCCGTTGCGGGTGAGTGCGCGGCTGGGGCTGGACGACGCCACGAAGTAGTGTTCCAGGACGTACCCGGCCGGGTTCTTGCCCTCCCGAATCTTCGGGGCAACGTTCCACCGCCGCCGCATGTACGCCCACCCCTCGACGTGCGTCAGCCGCACCCACAGCCGCGGGTCGCTCGCCTGCTCGCGGGTGAGGGCGGGGAACGCTCGGTGCATCCGCACCGTGTTCTCGAAGTCGAACAACTGGCGGGGGGAGGTGGGCATCACGAAGTCGAGCGGAGCGGCCGGCACCAGCCCGGACGGGAACGACGCCGCATCTCGGCAGAAGCGGCTACGATCACCGAATTGAACGTGTTGCAAGCGGGAAAGTGCGGCGATGGTGGACGCGCTTTTGCCGGCGGCGTTCGCGGGCAGCCTGTAGCCCCGTGAATCTTGGTCTCCGTGTGCGGTGCCTAGCACTACAGCGCAGCTTCAGATGGCGCACCGATGCGGCCGTTTCTTGTGGGATCGCGTCGCCTGCTCGTTCCGCCGCTGGTGGTAGCGGATGACCTCACCGGTGTGCGGCAGGTCGGGCACGCCCCGTCGGCGGCGGA
>JANNVG010000712.1:0-3725 GCA_031414395.1 Fimbriiglobus sp. | reverse complement strand
CCGGTGAACCACCCCGAGCGACCCGAGCACCATCACCGCGCCGTCGGCGGAGAAGGCCAGCGGCGGGCCGATGCCGTCCCGCGTCGGCTTCACCCCCGTTGGCGGCAGTTCGTCTCCCGTGTTCGCGTCGAACAGACGGAGGGCCGCGTGGTCCTGTTTCAAGTCCGCGCTCCGCCCCAGCCCGACGGCCAGCACGTGCCGCCCGGGCACGAACGCGAACCCCCACAACTGGTACTCCGGGGCGTGCCCTGTCTTCGGCAGTTTCTTCCAGTGGCCCGATTCCTCCCGCTCCAAGGCGTGGATGGTCATGCCGGCCACGGAGTCGTACCCGGCGGCGGCCAGCCGCGTGCCGTCCGACGAGAACGCCACGTGCGAGGCTCCCGATACCGGGACGCCGCCTTTCACTGTCTGGTCGATGCCGGTGGCCACGTCCACCACCTTCACCGTCCCCGAAGTGTGTGACGCCGACGCCACCAGCTTGCCGTCGGGCGAGAAGGCCACCCCTTCCACCCCCGCCGCCTCCCGCGGCCAGCCGGCGAGCGATTTGCCGTCGCGGGTGAGCAGGTGTAGTTCGTCCTTCCCGTTCCGCCTGAGGGTGCTCACCGCGATCCGCCGGCCGTCGGGGGAGATGGCGATCTGCTGGATGTCCCCGCCGATGTCCCACTCGCTCGCCCAGGCGGGTTCGTTCGCCGGCGGGTCGAGCACGGTGGGGGGTGAAGCGGCGGTCGTGGGCGGTGTCGTGGGCGGAACGGGCGAACGTGGCCAACAGGCGAACGACGTGAGCGCGGCGGCGGCGAGCGCGCCCACACCGGCGACGACCGCCACGCGGCGGGTGGGGAACGGCCGGCGCAGCGGGGCGGTGGCCACCGTGTTCGGCGGAAGGCGGATCGACCGTGTGTCCTGGTCCGGTTCGGGAACGGTCGCCCCGGCGAGCAGGTCGTCGAGCGCCGCCCGCAACTCGTCGGCCGTCGCGTACCGATCCGCCGGCGATTTGGCCATCGCCCGCAGCACCACCGCCGCACACCCGGCCGGCACGTCCGGGCACACCGCCCGCGGGTCGGGCACCGGGCTGTGGCAGTGCGCGTACATGACCGCCATGTGCGTGTCGCCGGCGAACGGCGGGCGGGCGGTGAGCAGGGTGAAGTAGGTGGCGCCGAGCGAGTACACGTCGGCCCGCCCGTCGGACAACTCGTTCCAGCACTGCTCCGGACTCATGTAGTGCGGGGTGCCGACGACGGCGGTGAGGGTAGTGCGACTGGACGTGCGGGCCAGGCCGAAGTCGGCGACTTTCGCGGTGCCGTCGGGGGCGAGCAGGATGTTCGCCGGCTTCACGTCGCGGTGGACCAGCCCGGCCGCATGAACGGCGGCCAGCCCGGCGGCGGCGTCGCGGGCGGTGCGGGTGGCCTCGGCCCACGCCATCGGCCCGCCGTCGGCCACCCGCGTGCCGGCCGACGGGCCGTCCACCAACTCCATCACGATCAGCCAGCGGCCGTCGCACTCGGCCGCGTCGTACACGCGGACGGCGTTCGGGTGGTTCACTCGCGCGGCGGCGGTGGCCTCGCGGATCGACTCGCGGGCGTCGGCCGCGTCGCCGGTGAGCAGCTTGACCGCCACCGGCCGGTCGAGGACGGTGTCGAGCGCCTCCCACACCTCGCCCATGCCGCCGGCCCCGAGCTTGCGGCGGAGGTGGTACTTGCCGAGTCGGGTGGTCATGGCCGCCTCATCTGCGAAGCCTGAATTCGAACCGCTCGCATGCTCGCGGCGAACACCCCTCTCTATTCATGGAGAGGGGGCGGGGGGTGAGGTTCCCATCCCACCTGCAACTACGGCTTGCTCACCAGCAGGGCGAACGACCAGCCGTCCGGTTGGGTCGTCACCGCGAACCCGGCCCGGCCGGTGAACCGCGCCCGCACCTTGGCGAACGCCGGCAGTTGGGTGAAGTCGAACGCCGGCTTGTCGGCCCCGTCCTTCGCCGCGAATAGGTTCTTCAACACCGACGCCACCGTCGGCGTCTTCGCCTTCGCCGCCGGCTTGTCCGCGCGGGCGAGTTCGGCCCACACGTCCTTCCCCCACTCCTCCACGCGGACGAACCCGCGGGCGGCGGCGTCCCCGCCGACCAGCTTGCCCACCGCCGCCGTCGTCGCCTTGTAAGCGTCGTCGTCGGCCAACTTCGCCCCGCCCGCGTTCAACAGCTTCAACCCCTCCGGCGTGTCGGTCACGAACAGCGACCCGTGCCCGGCCCCCAGCGTCGGCCGCGGCTCCTGCTCCTTCTTCTTCTTGGGCAACAGTTGCCACGCCCCGTGGTCGCCGAACGCCACCGCCTTCACCTCCTTGTCGCCGTCGAACAACTTCTTCAGCACCTGCGCCATCGCCGGCTCGCCGGGGATGCCGATGCCGGTGACGGACTGCTGCGGCCCCTCGGCCGGCCGCAACGAGGCCATCCACACGGGCGACTTGAGCACGCCGACGATCGACCTCTTCACGTCCACCTGCGGGCCGTCCGGGTCCATCTTCAGCCCGTCGAGGGTGGCGTCGAACACCCCTTTCTCCCCGTCCCCGGTCGTCGCGTCCACCCACCCGGCGAAGGCCTGGAACGCCTTGACGAAATCGACCGACACGGCGGTGGCACTGCCGGCGGTGGCGGGCACCCACGCGGGCGGGTCGGGCAGGGCGGCGTTCGGGAAGTCGAGCACTCGCGCCGACAGCTTAAGCTTCTCCGGCGTGTACACCTTCCCGCGGGCGATCAGGTCGTGTTCGGCATCGCCCACGCGGATCGCCACGCCCAGCCCCTTCAGCCCGTCGAACCCCTCCTTCTGCATCGCGTCCAGTTTGTCGTTCTTCGCCGGCTTCGCCTCGCCGGACAGCGTGCGGGCGGTGAACAGGAACGGCATCGGGCGGACGAACACCCGCAGGTGCGTGTCGCCCAACTCCTTCTGCACGGCCGCGGTCGTCTTGGTGAAGGCGTCGTCGGCGGCGAGCGCCTTCGCCTCCTTCCCGCTCAGCCGGTCCAGCACGCCGGCCACCACGTCCGCCCCGCTGCCGATCACCACCCAATCGCCCTGGCGGATGACGGCACACGCGCGGAACGGGCTGCCCTTCCACTCGGCCGGCAGCGCGTACACGGTCGCCCCGTTCACCTTCTCGGCCGCCGCTTTCGCCCCGGCGGCGGTCAACCGCTTGCCGAACGTGTCGAGGAAGGCGTCCGCCTTCTTCGCGTTGTCGGCGGTGTCGATCAGCACGACCACGCCGGGGGCGGTCTTGTCGTCACCGAACACGGCCACGGCCACCTCGCCGGTGGCCACGTCGCGGACGTCGTTCGGGGTGAGGCCGGGCAGCCAGCGGAAGACGACTTCGCCCGCGTTCAGCTTGCCGGTCGCCGACCCGATGAACGGCTTCATGGCGGGATCGGAGTTGAGCAGTTGGCCGACGGCGGTCTTGTCGAACGCGGCCGACGCCTTCGGCCAGTTCGGGCTGCTGAAGAACCCGCAGGCGGTGGGCGGCACGAGCGTTTCGGCCGGCGGCGATGCCGCCCGCACGAACCCGCCGACGGCGCACACGGCGAGGAGGGAGGTGAGCATTCGGGCGGTCACGGGATGACTCCTTCATGATGGGGAGGACAGCGCGGGCTGATCCTGTTAGCCCGACGCGCGAGCGAGGGGCGAATCACCGTCACGAGCCGCGACCGCGAGGGAGCGGGTGAAGAAGGTCCGCTCCCTCGCGGTCGC
>JANNVG010000711.1:0-2037 GCA_031414395.1 Fimbriiglobus sp. | reverse complement strand
GGTCGCCCGGGCGGCGCCAAGTAGCCGCTCGACGCGCAAGGCTGCGACCATCTTCGCCGTCAGCCGGTGCGGTAGCACGGGGTACAAGGAGATGGATCCGAGGGAAAGTGACCCGTCCTCGCCGCGACCCCAGGGGTGGGTAATTGTGACCACCGCGCGCTTGCGGCCGCGGCTCGTAGCGGCGTGAACACCCCCGATGTCGGTGGGGGCGACGACGACCAACCGACATGGCCCCGGCACGGAGAGTCGGGGACAACGACACCCACGATCGGCCGGAGGTCCACTCCGGTCGGCCACCGCACCGGGAGGCGTTGACTATGGACTGGAAGACCGACGACGCGCTGAAGGCCCTGATCGAGAAGGGCAAGGAGTCCGGCTCGCTCACGTTCGAGGAGCTGAACACCGCCCTGCCCGAACTGGCCGACCCGGAGCGCCTGCCCGAACTGCTCGAACTGCTCGAGGCCAACGGCATCACCCCGGTGGACGCCGAGGACGAGGAGACGGACGAGCGGCCGGTGCGGGAGGAGGCGGCGGTGGCCGCCGAGGTGGAGGTGGCGTTCGGCGGCGACTCCGACGGCGACGGCCGGCACATCGACGACCCGGTCCGCATGTACCTCACCCAGATGGGGCAGATCGACCTGCTCACGCGGGCGCAAGAGGTGAGTCTGGCGAAGAAGATCGAGGCCACCCGCCGGCGGTTCCGCCGCAAGGTGCTCGAGTGCGACTACGCCATGCGGACGGTGTTCGACACCCTCAAGCGGGTTCACGCCGGCGAGCTGCCCTTCGACCGCACCATCAAGGTGTCGCTCACCGAAGAGTTGGAGAAGGACCAGATCCTCCACCGGATGCCGCACAACCTGCGGACCATCGAGCCGCTCATGGAGCGGAACCTCGACGACTTCAACCTGCTCATCGACGACCGGGCGAACGACGCCCAGCGGGAGGAACTGCGGCGGCGGCTGAAGCTGCGGCGGCGGAAGGCGGTCACGCTCATCGAAGAACTCAGCATCCGCACCCAGAAGGTGCAGCCGCTGATGAAGAAGCTGGAGCAGATCAGCAGCCGCATGGACGACCTGGAAGGGCAGATCGGCCGGCTGCGGGGCAACCGCGCCGGCAAGGAGGAGCGGGCGAACCTGACGAAAGAACTGCAAGACCTGATGGACATCACCCTCGAAGAGCCGGCCAGCCTGCGGCGGCGGGTGTCCATCATGCGGCAGCGGTTCACCGAGTACGAGCAGGCCAAGCGGGAACTGAGCGCCGGCAACCTGCGGCTGGTGGTGAGCATCGCCAAGAAGTACCGCAACCGCGGGCTGAGCTTCCTCGACCTGATTCAGGAAGGGAACACCGGCCTGATGCGGGCGGTGGACAAGTACGAGTACCGCCGGCAGTTCAAGTTCAGCACCTACGCGACGTGGTGGATCCGGCAGGCCATCACGCGGGCCATCGCGGACCAGGCGCGAACGATTCGCATCCCCGTCCACATGATCGAGACGATGAGCAAGCTGCGGAACGTGAGCAAGCAACTGGTGCAGGAACTCGGCCGCGAGCCGACCATCGAGGAGACGGCGAAGAAGGCGAACATCAGCATCGAGGAGACGAAGCGGGTGCTGAAGATTAGCCGCCACCCGATCAGCCTTGACCGGCCGGTGGGCGAGTCCGAGGACAGCTACTTCGGCGACTTCATCGAGGACGACTCGACCGAAAGCCCGGTGAACGCCGCGACGAACGAGATGCTGAAGGACAAGATCGAGAACGTGCTGAAGACGCTGACGTACCGCGAGCGGGAGATCATCAAGCTGCGGTACGGCCTGGGCGACGGGTACACGTACACGCTGGAAGAGGTCGGCCGCATCTTCAAAGTGACCCGCGAGCGGGTGCGGCAGATCGAGGCGAAGGCGGTGCGGAAGCTGCAACACCCGGTGCGGAGCCGCCAACTCGAAGGCTTCCTCGACCTGTGGGGCGCGATGAAGAAGGGCAGCCCGGCCCCGACGGGCAACGGGTGACGTGCCCCACTCGCTCCGCGAGTGGGGCTGGGCG
>JANNVG010000710.1:0-3967 GCA_031414395.1 Fimbriiglobus sp. | reverse complement strand
CGCACCCGCACCCGCCGCCCGCTCACCAGCATTGTGGTGACGCACGAGATGCGAACCGTGCAGCGAGTGGCCGACCGCGTGGTCATGCTCTACCCGCTCGCCCGCCTAAACCCAGGCGAGCAACAGGTGGTGTACGACGGGCCGACGGCCGGCCTCGAAACATCCACCGACCCGCGTGTGCGGCAGTTCGTGGCCGGCAACGCCGGCGACCGCCTGACCGAACTGCGAGGTGAGATCGCCGAATAGGCGAACCCGGCCCGCTCGGGCCGTGGGTGCTCCGGCCACGACACGAACACCCACGGCCCTTGCGGGCCGGGTTCGCCCATACCGGAGACTTCATCATGGCCGAGCGACAGATGCGGGTGCGGCTGGGGCTGTTCGTGGCCGCGGCCATCGCCACCGTCACCGGGCTGGTGGTGGTGTTCGGCGGCGCGCCGAACCTGCTCAGCAACCGGAGCAAGTACGCCGTCTACTTCCCCGAGACGCCGGGGCTGGCGGTCGGCACGCCGGTGCGGAAGTCGGGCGTGCGGATCGGCCAGGTGACGGCCATCGAGCTGGAAGAGGTGTCGAACCGCGTGCGGGTGAAGATCGAAGTGGAGGGCGACAAGCTGCCCCGGACCAGTGAGCAGGCGTACATCACCCGCGGGCTGCTGAGCGGCGACACTACGCTCGACTTCATCCCGCAGTCGGACGCCCGCGGCACGCCGATCTCGCTCGGCGACCCGTACCCGAACGGCGCCGAGATCGACGGCGTGCCCCCGCCGAACACCCAGCGGCTGCTCTTCCAGGCGCAGCAGGCGGTGCCGAACGCGAACGAGGCGATCGTCAAGTTCACCGCCACCGTGTCCAAGTTCGAGCAGGTGGGTCCGAAGGCGGAGAAGAGCCTGGACGAGATCACCGCGTTCATGAAGAGCGCCCGCGAGGTGGTGCCCGAACTGCGGCAGACGAACAAGCAGGTGCAGGAGTTCATCGGCGGGCAGGCGAAGGCCGACCCCGCCGACCCCGACCCGCCGGCCAACCTGAAGACGCTCACCAAGGAGGTGCAGGAGTTCGTGAGGGCGATGAAGCCGCTCATCGAGAACCTGAACACTCTGGTGAAGGACAACCAGGGCGAGGTGACGAAGGTGCTCGGCGGCCTGCGGCTGCTCCTCCAGAACTTCAACGAGGTGTTCACCGACGACAACAAGAAGGCCATCGCCGACACGCTCAAGAACCTCCAGACGGGCAGCAAGGAGTTGCTGAGCGACGAGAACCGCAAGCTGGTGGCCGACATCCTGAAGAACGTGGACTCGGCGAGCAAGAACGTGAACGCCGCGAGTGCCGATCTGAAGGAGACGCTGAAGAGCGCCCGCGGTCTGGTCGAGAAAGCCGAGGGCACGTTGAAAGAAATCGACGTGGCGGTGAAGGCCGGCGGGGACACGTTCAAACAAGCCGCGGTCACGGTGAAGGAGCTGAACGCCCGCGTGGCCCAAGTGAAGTCGATCCTGGACGACGCCCAGCGTGCCATCAAGCCGATCGCCGACAACGCCGAGCCGGTGATGAAGAGCGTGGCCCACGCGGCCGACGAACTGGCCACCACCGTGGCCGAGGCCCGCGGCATCCTCAAGCTGCTGCAACAGCCCGACGGCACCTTCGGCAGAGTGCTGAACGACCCGCAGTTGTACAACCAGTTGGTCGAGAGTGCGGCAGCACTCACCCGCACGCTCACCCGCGCCGAGAAGATCGCCAAGGATCTGGAAGTGTTCGCCGACAAGGTGGCCCGCAAGCCGGAGAGCATCGGCATCGGCGGGGCGATCCGGCCGAGCACCGGGCTGAAGGAGTCGCCGTTCGCGCCGGTGGCACCGTTCGCCCCGTTCCCCAACCCGTCGCCGCCGCTACCGGGAAGTAGCGTGCGGCCGATCCCACCCACAGGGGTTGGCGGCGGTGGCGTGGAACTGATCCCACCGAGTTCGTCTTACAAGCTCGACCCGACAGCGCCGGCCGCGACCATTCAACCCGGCCCGCGGGTGCAGCCGATCCAGCCCGTCCGCGAACCGGTGGGGGACGGGCGGTAGACGCTGACGAGCCGCGACCGCCAGGGAGTGGGTATGAATTCCCCCGCTCCCTGGCGGTCGCGGCTCGTGTTGTTGACAATTCACGGCTCAAAACTCCGGGATCGGCGTGCCGTCGTCGGCCTGGATGAGCAGCTTCATCAGGCCGTCGAAGTCCTTCACCTGCTCCGGCCGCACCATCCGCACCGACCCGTCGCAGAACAGCATCAGCAGCTCGCCGAACGGCTTCTTCACGTCCGGCACGTCCTTCTTCGGGTCGAACGGGAAGTCGTCCGGCTTGGCCCACGGCACGGCGTCGCCGGCGGCCACGGCCATGATCGTGTTCGACGAGCCGTCGGTGATGTTCTGGATCTTCTTGCTGCCCAGCGTGTCGAACGGCGAGCCGCCGCCGACGAACACCTTGTAGTGCGTGTGGTGCGTCTTGCCGGTGTAGTCCGCCCGCGGGTCCATGTACGTCTTGATGGCCGTTTCGCTGAACTTCTTGTTGTGCTCGCTGTCCCACGGCTCGTCGAGTTTGAACTGCTTGTACAAGTTGTCCTGTTCGATGAACGGCAGGATGGCGACACGCCAACTGAGCAGCGGCTTGCCCTTCTTGTCGCAGATGGCGGCGGGCGGGAAGGTGCCGTGCGTGTCGTGGTAGTTGTGCATGGCCAGGCCGATCTGCTTCAGGTTGTTCATGCTCTGCATCCGGGAGGCGGCGTTGCGGGCCTTCTGCACGGCCGGCAGGCCGATGCCCGCCGACACCACCGCCACGCCCACCAGCCGGGCGGCGTCCGGCGGCAGCGCGATCACCACGCTCACCGTCTTGCCGTCGGTCTTCAGCGGCGGCTCGGCCAGCAGTTCGTCGAGCGTGTTCAGCCCGCCGAGCATCCCCAGGCCGGCGGTCGCCTGCACCAGGTCTTCGAGCGGGCGCGGGGTGTCCTTCTTCCGCGCCGGGTCGCCCTTCACCAGTTGTTCGGCGAACTGCCGCGGTTCGACCAACTGCTGCCGGCCCATCTCGGCCAGCGCCCGCAGCGCCTTTTCGCCGCCTTTGGCGTCGTCGGCCGAGGCGAAGCCGATGGCCAGTGTCACGTTCACGTCCTTCTCGAAGTCGGCCGACAGCACTGCCGTTTCGGCCGTCAGGAGGGGCTTGAGGTTGTCCGGCAGGTCGTTCTTCAACTGGTCGGGGATGGGCAGGGCCTTGACGTTCACGCACGCCACGAGCGGCTTTGTGCCGGCCAGCTTCACGGCGTCGGCGAACGCCTCACTCGGCTTGCCCTTCAGGGCCAGGAACGCCGGCAGCGTGTCGGCGTCGCCGAACACGAGCGTCTTGTCGTCGGCGAAGTGGACGGCCACGCCGGCCAGCTTGTCGGACGTGTACGCCTTCCCGTTGGCCTTCTTTTCCTCGCCTTTGGGCATGTACTGCTTCTTCACCTTGTCGGCATCGAACGGCTTGTTGAACGCCAGGATCGTGACCGTCTTCAGGTCGGCCATGTCCGCGCTGGCGAATGGCAGGGCCACCGTCGTCACCCGTTCGAGCGTGGACGGGGCGGGGGTGAAGTCCTTGTCGAGCGTGTCGAACGCGGACGGCCCGGCCTTCTCGATCACCTTGCGGAACGGCTTCAGGCTGTCGCTCTTCCACACCTCGGCCACCCGCACGTGGGCGAACCCGAGCGCGTCGCCAGGGATGAGCGCGAGGTCGGCGGTCGTCGCCGGCTTGGTGGACGGCTGGGCGGCCACACTCGGGTCGGCCGGGCGGGTGACGACTACGAGGGCCGCGACCACGCCGAGCAACGGAACGAACAGGGCGAGTCGTCGCAGAGTGCGAATCATGGGAACCTCAAAGAATGGGATCGCGTGTTGAGTGTCTGTGCGATGTCAGTGGTGTGTCGTCTCGCCCGGTCGCAAGCTCCCGGCGATGACAAGCTCTTTGTCAT
>JANNVG010000709.1:0-8080 GCA_031414395.1 Fimbriiglobus sp. | reverse complement strand
GCCGCCGCCGGTCGGTAGACCGGCAAGCCCCGCCGTCAGTCGCAATCGTGGTTTGCGGCGGGGCTTGTCTCGCTCCGCTCGACGGCGGCCCGCCCTACAATGCACCGTCCCCGGAGCCGTCCCATGCTCGCCGTCGTCGAGTGCTTCCTCGCCCAGTGTGCCGAGATGGGCGTGAAGGCGGCGCTGGAGTGCATCCACCCGGCGGCGGGCAACGCGGTGGTGTTGTTCCAGGGGGTGTGGAAGAAGTGGCAGGAGCGACGGCAGCGGGACCAGATGCGCAAAGAGGTGGAGGAGCTGGCGACCATGTCGGCCGAGAAGCTGGCCGCCGAGGTGCGGGAGGTGCTGCACCGGATCGCGCCGGACGACCCCGACGCCCGCCAAGCGATCGAGCAGTACGTCACGCTCATTCCCGCTTCCATTCGCCAGTCGTGCAAGCGGGCCGACGACCCGAGCGGGCGGTCGGTGCCCGTTTCGCTGATCCTCGCCGGCCCGATGGATCTGGTGCGGCTGTTCCCCGTGGCCGTGCCACTGTTCCGACCGGGAGCGTGCCTGCCGGGGCTGAGCAGTTGGGTGCTGGGCGAGCTACTCGGCGCCGGCGGGTTCGGCGAGGTGTGGCGGGCGAACCACGCGGTCGATGGGTCGCGGACTGCGGCGGTGAAGTTCTGCACCGAGCCGGCCGACAAGCTGAAGTTGCTCGAACACGAACTGCGACAGGTGGCCCGGCTGATGCGGGCCGGCGGGCACCCCGGCGTGGTCGGGCTGCTCGAATACAACCTGGACGCCGTCCGCCCGTGGCTCATGTACGAGTACGTCGGCGGCGGCACGCTCGTCGATCAGATTCTTGAATGGCAAGCGGTGGCGGCGGCCGAACGGCGGGCGCTCGTGCTGACCGCATTCGCCCAACTGGTGTCGGCCGTCGCCCATCTGCACAAGCTCGATCCGCCGCTCGTTCACCGCGACCTGAAACCAGCCAACGTGCTACGGTGCGCCCAGACAGGCACCCTCCGCGTGACCGACCTGGGCCTCGGCGGGTCGGCGGTCGAGTACGTCCTTTCTGTGGAATCGCAGGGCGGGCGGGCGGCGAGCGGGCGGCTGCCGACGATGCTGTTCGGCTCGCACTCGCTGCACTACGCCAGCCCGGAGCAGCGGAAGGGCGGCCCGCCCGACCCGCGGGACGACGTTCACGCGCTGGGCGTGATCGCGTACCAGATGTTCACGGGGAAGCTCGACTCCGCACCGGGGTTCGACCTGACGGACGACCTGCGGGAGGCGGGCGCGGGCGAAGAGGTGATCGCGCTCGTGGGCCGGTGCGTGAGCCAGAAGGCGGACCGCCGGCCGAAGGACGCGGGCGAGGTGTGGGACGGGCTGGGCAAACCTACCCCCCCGGCCCCCCTCCCTCAGAGGGAAGGGGGAGTCGATCACACCTCCCCCCCTTCCTCCCAGGAAGGGGGGGGCGGGGGGGGTAGGTTTTCTGGATCCGTCGCCCTCCCCCTCCGCGGCCGGCTGTGGTGTCAGCCGGAGTCCGCCACCAAGCCGGCGTGGAAGGTCGTCGCCGACACGCCCGCCACGGTGGACTTCGACCCCGAGTGCGTGTACCGCCTCGAACTGCCGGCGCGGGTCACGGATGCCGAACTCGCCGCCCTGCACGCCGTCGCCCGCCACCCGCACGCCGGCCGGCTCGTCCGCCTCGACCTGAGCGGGTGCGAGAAGGTCACCGACGCCGGCCTCGTGCCCGTCGCCGCGCTCCCCAACGTCACGCACCTGAACCTGTACGGCTGCCGCGAACTGACCGCCACCGGCGTCGCGCACATCGCGTTCGTCGCCCGCATGACCACGCTCGTCCGCCTCGACCTGACCCGCTGCACCCGCCTGACCGACGCCGCCCTCGCGCCGCTGGCCGGGTTGCCCCACCTGGAACACCTGTCGCTCGCCGGGTGCGAGTGGGTGACGGACGCGGGGTTGGCCGCCCTCGCCCCCGCCCGCTCGCTCAAGGTGCTGTCGGTCCGCGGCACGCAGATTTCGCTCGTCGCCGCCGACCGCTTCCGCCTCACCCGACCCGGCTGCGCGGTGGAGGTGTAGGGGTGGGGGCGCCGCGCGGCACACCCCGCCTGAACTCTCCGCGCTCACCGCAACGGACTCGTCACTCGAACGCCACCTCGCCGCCGCGCTTCACGTTGAAGTATTTCGCGCTCGGGTGGTGGAACACAATCGCCGTCGTGCTCTGCTCCGGCTCCAGCAGGAACTGCTCGGTGAGGGTGATGCCCACCTGCGGCGGGTCGATCAGGGCGAACAGGCCGGTCTGGTCCTCCAACCGCGGGCACGCCGGGTAGCCGAACGCGAACCGCCGCCCGCGGTAGTGCCCCTTGAACAGCTTCTGAATCGTCGGCGAGTCCTTGCCGCCGATGCCCCACTCGGCCCGCAAGTGCTTGTGGAAATACTCCGCGAACGCCTCCGCGCTCTCCACCCCCAGCCCGTGCAGGAACAGGTAGTCTTGATACTTGTTCGCGTCGCGGAGTTGGTTGCACCGCACCGTCACCTCGTGCCCCACCGTCACCGCCATCAGGCCGATGTAGTCCACCGGCCGGCCGTCGCGGAGCGGTTCGACGTAATCGCTCAGGCAGAGGAAGTCGCCGAAGTCTTGCCGCGGGAAGGTGAACTTCTGGAGGACAGTTTTACCGTCCGGGGCGTACACGGAAAGTGTCTGGCCTTCGCTCGCGGCGGGGAAGAAGCCGTAGGTGGCGGCCGGTTGCAGCACGTTCTCGGCGAGGCAGAACGCCTTCAGTCGCTCGAGCGCCGGGCGGGCGGTGGTGTCGATCTGCCCCTTGTACACCTCCGGCTTCACCCCGCCTTTCTCGAACCCCCACTGCGTGCTGAACAGGGTGAGTTCGTTCAGGTACGGGAACACGTCGGCGATGTCCGCGGTGAATGTGCGGACGCCGAGGAACGGCGGCACGGGGATGTCCGGTGACTTCGGCAGGTGCGGCGCGCGATTCGGAAGGGGCGAGCGGGTGGCGTCAGCCCCCTGGTCGGTGACGGCAACAGCACCAGCCGGCTGACGCCGGCCGCTCGCCTCGCTCCCTTCGCGTACCCGGCCGGCTGCCGGACTGGCCTTGGCGATCTTCTTCTTGAGCATCAACTCGTCCATGATCCGCAGGCCGTCGAACGCGTCCGCCCCGTAGTACACCTTGCCCTTGTAGATGCGGGTCAGGTCGTCCTCCACGTATTTGCGGTTCAGCGCCGCCCCGCCCAGGATGACCGGCGGGTTCATTCCCCGCTCGTTCAGCGTGGTCAGGTCTTCCTTCATAATGACGGTCGATTTGACCAGCAGCCCGCTCATGCCGATGGCGCCGGCCCCATTCTTTTGATACTCCGCAATCATGGCATCCACGGGCTGTTTAATACCCAGGTTGTACACCTTATATCCGTTGTTGGTGAGGATGATGTCCACCAGGTTCTTGCCGATGTCGTGAACGTCACCCTTCACCGTGGCCAGCACGATCTTGCCCTTCTCCTGGCCCTCCGCCTTCTCCATGAACTTTTCCAGGTAGGCCACCGCCGCCTTCATCACCTCGGCACTTTGCAGCACGAACGGCAGTTGCATCTGCCCGCTGCCGAACAGCTCGCCCACCACCTTCATGCCGCCGAGCAGGATGTTGTTGATGATGTCGATCGGGGTGTACTTGAGCATCCCCGAGTCCAGGTCGGGGATGAGCGTCTCGCGGCGGCCCTGGATGATGGCCTGCGTGAGCCGCGTCTCCACCGTGTCGCCGAGCGACTGCCCCTTCTTGCTCTCCACCTTCTTGTCGGCGTAGTGTTCGATGATCAGTTGCAGCGGGTCTTCGACGCACTCGCCGGTCGCGTCGAACACCCGCTCGTCGAACAGCAGCCGGCGGGCCAGTTCCTTGCCCTGAGCGTCGATGCTCGCCAGCGGGATGATCTTGCTGGCGTGCAGGATGGCCGAGTCGAGGCCGTAGGCGATGGCGTGGTGCAGGTAGACCGAGTTCACCACCTGTCGGGTGTACGGACTCAGCCCGAAGCTACAGTTGCTCAAGCCCACGTGCGTGAGGCACCCCGGCAGCTTCTGCTTAATCAGTCGGATGGCCTCGAACGTGGCGATGGCACTCTTGCGGGTCTGCTCCTGGCCGGTGCTCACCGGGAACACGAGCGGGTCGAACATCAGGTCCGTCGGCGGGATGCCGTACTCGTGGACGACGATGTCGTAAATCCGCTGGGCCACCTCGAACTTCCACTCGGCCGTATCCGCTTGTCCCTTTTCGTCGATGGTGAGTGCCACCAGCCCGGCCCCGTACTTCTTCGCCAGCTTCGCCTTCGGGTCGAGCGTCTTACGGCCGTCCTCCAGGTTGATGCTGTTGAGGATGGTCTTGCCGCTGCACAGCTTGAGCGCCGCCTCGATGACCGGCGTCTCAGTGCTGTCGAGCATCATCGGCTTGCTCAGCACCGCGTTGTACCGCTTGATGACTTCCTTCATGTCCTTCACGCCGTCGCGGCCGACGTAATCGACGCACACGTCCAGCAGGTGAACGCCCTCGCGCTCCTGCTCCTGGGCCATCTCGACCAGCCCGTGCCAGTCCTCCTTCTCCAGAAGTTGCTTGAACTTCCGCGAGCCGTTCGTGTTCGTCCGCTCGCCGACCAGCAGCGGCTTCTGATCGACCACCAACTCCTGCGACGTTTGCAAGCTGCTCACCATCGCCAGCGGTTCCACCGTCCGCGCCGCCGGCCGCTTGCCGCCGACGCGATCCACCACCGCCTTCAGGTGCTCCTTCGTGGTGCCACAACAGCCGCCGATGATGCTCACCCCGAAGTCGTTCACGAACCGCTCGTGCCAGTCGGCCAGCCCGACCGGGTCGAGCGGGAAGTACGTCTCGCCGTTGCGGTTCTCGGGAAGTCCGGCGTTGGGCAACACGCTGATCCGCTTGCGGCAGTGGCGGCTCAGGTGCTTGATGTCGTCGAGCATCAGGTCGGGGCCGACCCCGCAGTTCATGCCGATCACGTCGATCTCGTCGATGGGATCCAGTGCCACCAGCCCGGCCGGGATGTCGGTGCCCGGCAGCATTTTCTTGTTCGCGTCGATGATGGTGAGCTGCACCATGAGCGGCAGCCGCACGCCCATCTGCTTCATCATCTCAATGGCGGTGATGGCCACGCACTTCGCTTGCAGGATGTCGAAGCAGGTTTCGATCAGGATGGCGTCGACGCGCTCCTCGATCATCACCCGCAGTTGCGTGCGGTACGCCTCGGCCAGGGTGTCGAAGTCTACATAGATGGCCGGGTCGGTCAGGCTCGGCATCTTGGTGCCGGGGCCGACGCTGCCGACGACGAAGCGCGGGCGGGACGCGGTGGCGAACTTCGCGGCCACCTCTTTGGCGAGCCGGATGTTCTGCCGGTTGATCTCGTCCGTCTGGTCGGCGAGGCCGAACTCGCCCAGGCCGATGGTGTTGGCGTTGAACGTGTTCGTCTCGACGGCGTCGCACCCGGCCGCGAAGAACCCGGCGTGGATTTCCCGAATCCAATCCGGCTTGGTGTAGCACAGGGCGTCGCTCAAGTTCATCAGGCTCTTGCCGGTCGGCGAGTATCCCCAGTCCTTGTCCGTCGGCTTGTAGCGGTGCAGGCTGGTGCCCATCCCGCCATCCAGGATCAGCACGCGGTCGTCGGCCAGCTTCAGGAACGGGTGGTCGAAGGAGGGCATGGCAAACCCACAGCAGGATCGGAAGTGGGTATTGTAGCGGGTGTGCTTTCAGGGCGATTCCGAGTTTCGATCTGAGGCGAACGGCGCGACGTGAGTCCGCCGGTGATGTTTTGGTGAACCGGCGGCGTCAGCCGCCTGGGTGTTGCAAGCACCCACGGGTTGACACCCGCGGTTCACCCGGAGTCGGCGGACTCACGTCGCGCCGTTCGTCTGATACGAAATGCCGCCGCCGCGCCCATCCATGGGCGCGGCGGCGGGTGCGGGAGCGTCCGTGCCCCGCGCCACGAGCGGCACATAATGAAGCCACACCCCATGCGGTAGGGGTCGAGGAAGCGATTCGACCACCGCACGGTTCGCGTCCGTGCTAGCCGCGCAATCCGTGCGTGGCGAAGTGGTGTGGGTTCGGCCGGTCGTGGTGGCTTGGCCTCCGCCGTCCGGCGGAGGGTGAGAGTTAGGCGATGATGTCCGGCGGGTGCCCGCCGACGTGCCGGGTGGAGGGGGTCATCACGCGAGGTGTGATGACGGCGCGAGCGGTGCGATCGGTGAGGATCGTCTCGTGCATCCCGGCGTCCCCTGAGTGAGTGAGTGCGTGAGTGAGGCCGATGGGCGATAAGTTACCGTCTCGGCGGCGCACCGCAAGTCAAATCCAGAGACACCACGCTGTCAGCGGGAGTTGGGCGGATTCGCCTGCGTTTCCAGGGTGAAACGGCGATTGACGGGATGCGGCGGGTGGGCGTCAAGGGGAAAACGGGGTGCGGCGAGGGGTCCGAAATGCGTGCGGTCAGTCGTCGGAAAGTGTTGGCCGGTGGGGGACTTCGGCCCACCGGCCCGATCCGCGGAAGAAGAAATCCACAAAAAACAAAAAACCTCCACGTGTGCCGTTCCAGACGGTATTGGGAACCCGCAGTTGAGATGGGAGCCTCACCCCGGATTGTCGGATCCCGCTACATTCTCGCCGAGGCGAGGACGGGCTTGCGAGCCGCCGGAGTAGTAAAGAAAGGCCCCCAAGCGGATTTTGTAGGTTCGCCAAATGAGTGTCTGGGTCTCGAACACCGCAGGGGCACAAGCATAGTAACCCGAACCACGTGTCGGATCAAACGCAGTCGCGCGGCCGTTGCGCACTCTCGGCACCCGCCCGCGTGCCCTGAGCGCCACATCGCCCCGATCTCCCGCCGTCGCGCCGGTCGATACCACCTGACCACGCTTCCGGCCATTCGCGGGATTTCAACTCACGGCACATGCCGCTTGCACTCCGCCCGCCGGCCGGTCACAATCTGCACACAACCCCCGCAGGTGCCGCCATGATCCCGACCGTGTGCGTGCCGGCGGCGCTGAACTACGGCTGATGACGCAGTGCCGGTATGCCCATGCCCGACCGCCGGGTGGCGATCTTCATCCCCGACGCCATGCGCCTCGGCAAGCTGACCGCCGAAGGGGAGTTCAAGGAGACCACTCGGTCTCCGTCGAGCGACGGAATCATCCACTACTCCGGACCGCCGTTCACCCTGCTGAACGGATCGGGCGTGGTCATCCGTTCATGAACAGGTAGCCCGTCCACGAAGAGGTAGCCCTCGCGCTTGTACCGCGGGTGGCGGGCGATCGCGTCGTGGTCGGCCGTCAACACCGCCCGCCACGCGCCCACCGCGGCGATCACCGCGTCCAGCGCGTCCCCGCCGGGGTTCCGCATCATCACCCGGCGGAAGCTCGCGGGGAGGTCCACGAACTCCTCCAGCGCCGCGAGCAGCCGGTGCCGCGTCTGCTTCCGCCGGCGGGTGAGCGGCCCGCCGGTCGGCTGCTTGTAGTTCTGGTGCGGCAGGTTCAGCTTCTTCAACACCGAACTCGGGCAGCACTCGACGATCACCCGCTCGGCCGTCGGCAGCTTGCGATACTGGAAGGGCAGCACGGCGGTGTGGGGCGTGCGGCTGAGCGGGCCGATCACGTCGCGGATGCCGAAGAAGGTTTGATAAATGATGCGGTAGTGGAACGTGTCGAACGGCGCGCGGGCTTCCACGTCGGTGACGCGGCGGACGTGGTGCGTGGTCTTCCGCGCCTCGGCGTACTTCAACTTGCGCGCCCGGCGGACGCACTCCAGGCCGCAGCGGTAGGCGTCGTCGGCGTACTCGCCCAGGAAGTCGAACACCCGCGGCCACGTGTGCCCGATGGGGAACAGTTCGACCGGCAAACCGAACGGGAAGTCGCACCCCCACAGGGCGGCGGTGGAACTACGAACGAGCTTCACCAGGTGGGCGAGTGCGGGGGTCCGCTCGGCCGTGCCGGCCAGCGATTCCAGGCGGTCGAGGGCGATCAGGGCGAGCGGCGGGGGGGGGGGGCCCCGGGGGGAGGTACCACCCCCCGGCGGCGCCCCCCCCGCCC
>JANNVG010000708.1:0-1959 GCA_031414395.1 Fimbriiglobus sp. | reverse complement strand
CATGGAGAGGGGGTGTTCAAAACGATGACGTTTCGGGTCGCCTGGAACCCCGAACGCAGTGAGTGGGGTTCAACCAACCACCCGGTCACTCCGTTCCCGGCTCCAGCATCAGCGTCGCCACAGGAACACCCGCTGCTCGTGGTACGACCGGAACCCGTGCCGGCGGTACACGCCCAGGGCCGGCTCGTTGCGGGTGTCCACGCTCAGCGTCAGGTGCTGTGCGCCCTGGTCGCGGATTTGACGCAGCGCGAACCGCACGAGTGTCTGCCCGAAACCACGCCCGCGGGCCGGCGGCACCACCCCCAGGTAGCCGACCTCCCACGTCGGGGCGAACCGCGGGGGCACCAGGATGACCACCCCCACCGCATCGCCGGCCGGGTCGCGGGCCAGCCACCAGTGCGGCGGGTCGGGCTGGCCGGGGCGGTAGCCGGTGAGGATGTCGTCGGCCGGGCGGTCGGTGTTCGCCTCGGGCACGTCGAGCGAGCCGTCGTAGGTGGCGAGGAGCGTTTCGCCGAACGCGACGGGTGAAGTGACGGACGACTCGAACGTGAGGCCGACGGGCGGCGGGGGCAGGTGCTCCAGGTCGCGGAGCATGTGCGTGATGGTGGCGGACGAGCGGAACCCGTGGCGGACGAGGGGGGCGGCCTTCGACACGTCGTGTAAATCGAGGAACAGGTGCGCGATGACGGACGGGCTGGCTTCCAGCATGGCAACGGATGCGGCGGCGAGGGCGTCCGACGCCACCCCGCCCTCGGGCGACGGCGGCACCACCACCGCCGACCCGCCGGGCAGGATTTGCACCACGCACGCCCCGACCGGCGTGCCGTTCCGCTTCGCCAGCAGCAGGCCGACGGCGTCGATCTCCCCGGACGTCACGAGTGCGGCGAACCGCCCGGCGCGGGTCTCGCGGTCGGGGCCGGCCGCCGCCGCGAACAGCAGCCGCGCCGCGGGCAACAGTTCGGCGGCGGCGATGGGGGCGACGGAGAGGGACATGATTCTGACCCCTGGAACCGGGAACGGAGTGACCGGGTGGGTTTGAAATCACCCGGTCACTCCGTTCCCGGTTCCAGTCAGCACCTCACTTCTTCAGCTCCTTCGTCACCTCGGCCGTCAGTGCTGCCAGTGCCTCGTCGGTGATCCCGCCCTCCGGCAGTTCCCACCGCTTCACCACCTTCAGCCGGTGGTAGAAGACGACCACCACGCCGGCGTCGGGCAGGGTCCACGCCTTCGTCTGCGGCGAGTCCTTCTCGCACAGGCCGAGCACCACCGCGCCCGCCTTCGCCCCCTCGCCCCACTTCTGCAGTTCGTCGGCCGTCGCCTTCGCCTTCGGGTCGTCGGCGTACACCTTGTCCAGCACCGGGAAGAACAGGTACGCGCCGAAGTCGAGCGTCTTGTGCGCGGCGGTGAACTCGTTCAGCTTGGCCACCAGCTTGGCCGTGGCGTCGTCCGGCTTGGCCGACCGGCTGAACACGGCCACCGTCGGGTTCAGTTCGTTCGCCACGATCAGGTCGTGCTCGAACCCGGCCACGTTCCGCTTGCCCTTCGGGTCCTTCGGGTCGGTCCGCTGGTCGAGCACGATGAACGTGCGGAAGGTGCCGGGCACGGCGTTGACGGCCTTGACCGCCGGCGGGTCGCCCGGCTTCGGCTCCTGGGCGACGGCGGCCACCGCCAGCCACGCGGACAGCCCGCACGCCGACACGAGACGAGAGAACCGCATGGCAGGCTCCACACGAAGGGGTAGCTAATAGCGTGATGTGGGGCGGGCGGTTCGTCAAGCGGATCGTTCCCACGGGGTGGTCGGAACGACCCGGCCGGCCCGCACAATCGGGTGAAAACTCACTCGGCGTAGGGCGGGTCGAGCGGCCCGCGGGAGGGATGGCGAATCAGAGCGGCAGTGGGTGACGAGAAACCGGCCACCGGCCGCGCTGCCCCGCCGCGAGTGAACACGGCGGGGCAGCG
>JANNVG010000707.1:0-4393 GCA_031414395.1 Fimbriiglobus sp. | reverse complement strand
GCGGCATGGCCGGTGCCGGCGTGCAATGGCGAGAGCGCGTGCAGGAGAAAGGCTTGCGTTGCGGTCATGAGATGTCCTCGGGGTTCCAGATGCCCGGCAACGTCTTCGCCTTGAACACCCCCTCTCCCCGGGGAGAGGGGGACGGGGGGTGAGGTCTTCACCCAGGAGCCACCGATGTCGTTCGCGTTTTCCATGCTGGCCCTCTCGCTGGCCGCCGACCCGACCGCCGGGTTGAAGGTGCCCGACGGGTTCGTCGTCACGCTGTTTTCCGGGCCGGAGCTGGCGAACGACATCTACAGCTTGCACATCGACAGCCGCGGGCGGGTGGTGGTGGCCGGGCGGGGCTACGTGCGGCAACTCCTCGACACCGATGGCGACGGCAAAGCCGACAAAGCCGTTGAACTCATTCCCGCTCCGGCCGACGGCCCGATGGGGCTACTGTGGGAATCCGACACCCTATTCGTGACGAGCGACGGCGGGGTGAAGAAGTGGACCGGCGTGACGGGCAAAGAGCCGTCGAAGGCGAAGCCCACGACCGTCATGAAGGTGACGACCGGCGGGGAACACGCCGCCCACGCCGTTCGCCGCGGGCCGGACGGCAAGCTCTATGTGCTGTGCGGCAACATGGCTGGCGTGAGCGCGAAGACGATCACCGTGAAAGACTCGCCAGTGACGGAGCCGGTGGCCGGCGGGCTGCTGCGGTTGAACGACGACGGCACCGACGTGGCCGTGATCGCCGACGGCTTCCGCAACCCTTACGACTTCGACTTCGATGTGAACGGCACGCCGTTCACTTACGACTCGGACAACGAGCGGTGCGTCGGGCTGCCGTGGTACGAGCCGACACGCTTCTACCGCGTGCTGAGTGGCGGCAACTACGGCTGGCTCAGCCCGCAGCACGCCCAGACGTGGCGGATGCCACCCTACAACCCGTATGTGGTGCCGCCGGTCGTCACCGCCGGCCGCGGCTCGCCCACCGGCGTGGCGTGCTACCGGCACACCCGGTTCCCGAAGGAGTATCAGGGCGGGTTCTTCTACGCCGACTGGACGTTCGGCACCATCTGGTTCACCAACCCGACCGAGAAGCAACCGAAGGCGATACCGTTCCTGAGCGTGACGGGCGAGAACGGCTTCGCCCCGACCGGGCTGGCGGTGGACCCGACGAGTGGCGACCTGTTCGTGAGCATCGGCGGGCGCGGTACACGCGGCTCGGTGTACCGCATCAGTTATTCAAAGACGGCGAAGGGTGAGTCGATCCCGTTCGACGCCAAGCCGCTGCCGAAGTGGGAGAAGCCCGCCGCCGTGCCGCTCAAGCCGGAATTGCTGACCGACGCGAAGACGCACGCGGAGAGGTTGACCGTGGTCTGCGGCTGGTTCGAGGCGCTCGGCGGGGTGGGCGACCCGAAGGTGAAGGGGACCGTGTGGGAGGGGTACACGTTCCGGAAGCCGCCGAAGCCGGAGGTGTTGGCAGCGCTTGTTCCCGCCGTGACGAACGTGTACCCGACGAACGACCCGACGCTGAACCGCGAACTGATTCGGTTCCTCGCGGCGGCGGCCGACGACTCAGCCGAGGGTGTGGTGTCGGGGCGGCTGGTGAAGCAGGCCGACCCGGTTGATCGCACCCACTCGCTCATCGTCCTGGGTCGGATGTCAGCCCCCTTGTCTCGCACCGACGCCGCCCGGATGAGTGAGGCCCTGCTCACCCTCGATGCGGCATACGCCACCGCCGGAGTCCCGCGTGACACGAACTGGTCTCTCCGCATGTCCGAGGTGGTGACGCCCGCGGCATCAGGGGATCAGTTATTGGCTGATGCGATGAACACACATCCGGCCTTCGGGCGCGCGGAACACCTGTGGTTGGCGCGTGCGGCAAACGTGTCGAGAGCGCGGGCGGGAGAAGTGTTCGCCAGACATGCCACCGAAGGGAAATTCGCCTGGGCCGCCGGGCACGCCGAGTACATCGGTGCGCTGGACGAGAAGACCGCCCGACCGCTGTTGAAGAAGATCGCCGCCGCCGGCTTCGCCGATGCTGCCGCGGTGCAACTCGCGCAGTGGCCGAAGGAAGAAGACCGCTCGCTGTTCGTCGGCGGGGTCGGTTCCACTTCCGCCGACGTGGTGACGAAATGTGCCGGAGCGCTGTCGAAGGTCGGTGTGAACGACAGCGACCTCGTTCCACTCATCCGGGCGCTCCGCCGGTTCCCCGACGCGAAGAAGGATGCCGCCGTTCGCACTGCACTCGTTGCCGTGTTGAAGGCGCACACCCGCGAGGCGTTCGACGCCGTGGCCAAGTGGGAGGCGTGGCTGACCGAGAAGCACCCGGAGTTGGCGAAGAAGCTCGGCGGCACGGGGTACGACGCGGCGGCGTGGGCGAAGCGGTTGGCGAAGATCGACTTCGACGCGGGCAGCGCGGAGAAGGGCAAGGCGGTGTTTGCGAAGGCCCAGTGTGCGGCGTGTCACAACGGCACCACCGCCACCGGGCCTTCGCTCGTCGGCGTGGCCAAGCGGTTCAGCCGCGACGACCTGTTGACCGCCGTCCTCGACCCGAACCGCGATGTGGCGGACCGCTACCGCACCACGCGGTTCACCACCGCCGATCAGGTCTACGAGGGCATCGTCATTTACGACGCACCCGACGGCGTGCTGCTGCAAACCGCCGCCGACACCACCGTGCGGTTGGCCGGCAAGGCTATCGAAGGCCGCAAGCCGGGCGTGCTGTCCCTCATGCCGGCGGGCTTGATGGATGCGTTGAGTGATGCGGAAGTGGCGGATTTGCTGGCGTATCTGCGGAGGCTTGAGTAGCCCCTCGTTCCCACGCTCCGCGTGGGAACGGATGCCGGACGCTCTGCGTCCTCTCCACGAAGGACGCGGAGCGTCATGTCGGTCGTTCCCACGCGGAGCGTGGGAACGAGGGCTACAACGGCACCATCACCCGCTTCACGGCCGTCGCTTTGCCACTCGCGTCCACGTCCACGATGGCCCCGCTCAGTCGCACGTCGCCGCTGGCCACGTCGAACATGGTCGGCACGAAGTCGATGGCCGTGGACAGCAGGCGGTCGATCCGCCGGCCGAGCACGGAGTCGAACGGGCCGCACATGCCCACGTCGCACACGAACGCCGTGCCATCCCGAATCTGCTCGTCGGCCGTCTGCACGTGGGTGTGCGTGCCGAACACCGCCGCCACCCGCCCCTTCAGGTGGTGCAGCATCAGGTATTTGTCGGATGTGGCCTCGGCGTGCATGTCCACCATGATGACATCGGCCTTCCCCTGCAACTCCTTCAATACACGGTCGGCGGCGGTGAACGGGCAGTCGGCGTGCGGCTTCATGTACGTGCGCCCGAGCAGCGACACGACGGCGAGTCGCACCTCCCCCACCTTGACGATTGCGTAGTCGCGGCCGGGTGCGGCGGTGGGGAAGTTGGCCGGCTTGCAGATCGGCTCGGCGAGGTTGTTCAGCACATCGACGATCTCCACCTTGCGGTAGATGTGATCGCCGAGGGTGACGGCATCGACTCCGGCGGCGCGGAGCTGACGGTAGTCGCGCGGCGTCAACCCGGAACCGTTGCTCGCGTTCTCGGCGTTGGCGACGACCGCATCCAGCCGTTCGGACAGGCGGACGGCGGGGACGAGTGTGCGGACGGCCGAGACCCCCGGCGCGCCGACAATGTCCCCCAGAAAGAGCAGACGCACGACGTCACCTCGGTGGGCGTTCGAGGGGAAGCCTGAACAGAAAGTGTTAAACTACGGACACCGCCTGAAACCGCTTCACGAAATGCACACGATTCCGATACCACTCGCGGACCACCTGCGGATCGCCGGCGGACTGTTGTGTCAGTCCGCCGACGGGCTGTTCGCGGCCGACCACTCGAAGCCGCTGGCACTGTTGCCGGGGTCGTTCAACCCGCTGCACGCCGGGCATCGCGCGCTGGCGGAAGTCGCCGGGCGGCGGCTCGGGTGTGAAGTCCACTTCGAGCTGAGCGTGACGAACGTGGACAAGCCGGAGTTGACCGCCGACGTGGTGGCCGAGCGGGTGCGGCAGTTCGTCGGCGTGGGGCGCGTGTGGGTCACGCGCGCCGCAGTGGTGGAGGAGAAGTCGCGGTTGTTCCCCGGTGCGGCGTTCGTGTTGGGTTTCGACACCGCCGTGCGGCTGATCGACCCGAAGTATTACGGCGGCGTGCGGGAGCGAGACGCGGCGCTGGCGAGGTTGATCGAACGCGGCAGCCGAGTGATCGTCGGCGGGCGTGCCGACGGCGCGGGGGGGTTCCGCGTGTGGGAAGACGGACTGGCCGGCGAGTTCCGCGGACTGTTCGAGGTGATCCCGGAAGGCGAGTTCCGGGTGGACGAAGTTCGACCGAGCTGCGGGCGAACCGGCCCGTGTGGATTTGTGGGGGGGGG
>JANNVG010000706.1:0-5392 GCA_031414395.1 Fimbriiglobus sp. | reverse complement strand
GGGGGTGGCTGCCCTCGAAAGGTGGCATTCCATTCCCGAAGGTCAGTAACAGGTCGGTGAGGGGACGGGCGGTCGCCACTGCACCCCAACGCCCCCCGCGGCCGGCCGGGAATGGAGGGGAGTCATGACCACAACCCACACCGCCGGACGAAAGGGCCAAGCGCACAAGGCGAAGCCCGTCCCGAAGCAAACCCCGGGCGGGCGGATGCTCGACGGGATGCGCGAAGTGATGGCCACACTGAAAGCCGGCGGCATGACGGCGGTGGGGAAGAAGTTCACCGTGCGGCGGGTGACGGTGACGGCGATCAGACCGGCCGCCGTGTCACCGACGACAGCGACCAAACTGCGGGCGTCGATGGGGGTCAGTCAGGCGGTGTTCGCCGCGTGGGTGGGCGTGTCGCCGAGCACCGTTCAGGGGTGGGAACAGGGTATGAACCCGCCGGCCGGTGCCGCCGCCAGATTGCTCACCGAAATGGCACGCGACCCGGCCCACTGGCGGGAGCGTATCGCGGCGGATTTGGCCGGGGCGACCGTGTGACTCGCTCGCCCCCAACGCCCACCACACGTTCCGGGTTTCCTCCTTGAGCATTCCGCCGGATCGCCGACAATAAGTCGCGTCATGAACGCACGCACTCTCACCCTGTTCGCCCTGCTCGTCTGCACCGTCGCGGCTGTTGCGCAGCCGTCCGGCACGCGGCTGCGGGGCGAGTCCGAAAGCGCCCGCACCCGCAAGCGGCTCACCGAGGCCCAGCAGAGGCTGGCCCGTGGGGAGGCCGTGGCCGACGAGCTACAAGACATCCTCGACCAGTCCGGCGACGACCTGGTGCTGGTGAAGGACAACCAGTATCAGCCCGCCCGCCGGCTGGTGCAGCAGTACCTGGCCGGCCTGCCCGACAAGCCGCTCGAGACGTTCCGCGACCGCATCGACGAGCCGGCCCGCAAGCTGCTCGAACTCGCCAAGAAGAAGCGCGACCCGCAACCCCTCCGCGATCTGGTGGACCGTTACTTCGTCAGCCGCTCCACAGAAGAGGGGCTGCTGCTGCTCGGCGAACTGCTGTGCGAGCGGGGCGACTTCGTGGCGGCGGAGCGGGCGTGGCGGGCGCTCCTCCCCGAGACCGACGACGGCACGCTGACGTACCCGAAGCCGAAGACCGACCCGGCGGCGGTGAAGGCGAAGCTCATCCTGTTGCGGGCGACGAACGGCGACCGCAACGGGGCGACGGCCGAACTCGAACTGTTGAAGAAGGCGCACCCGAAGGCGAGCGGGGCACTCGGCGGGGTGAACGGCGTGTTCGCCGACACGCTGGTGAAGTTGATCGCCGCCCCGCCGGCACTCGCACCGGCACCGAACGGCTGGACCGGGTTCGCCGGCGGACCGACCCGCGACGGCCGACCCGACACCCCCCTGCCGAGGTTCCTGGCCGGCGAGCGCCCCCGCCGCGCCGCCATCCCCCGCGAGCCGACCGACAAGGACCGCACCCCGCCGGCCGCCGTGCCCCCTGCCAAGTCGCTCGCGTTTCACCCGGTCATTCTGAACGGGTCCGCGTACATCGCCGACGCCGGCCGGGTGATTCAGTACGACCTGACCACCGCCGCCGTGCGCGTCGCCTTCCACGCCACCGCGCTCGACCTCGACTTCGAGTCGACCGACCTTGCCGTGCCGTGTCAGCAGGAGGCCGACTTCACATTAACCGCGTCCGGCGGCAAGCTGTTCGCCCGCTTCGGCAAAACGGCCCTGCCGACCGGCAACGAGACCGGCCGGCCCACCCGCACCCTCATCGCGTGCCTGGAACCGAAGCCCGGCGCGGCCAAGCTGCCGATCACCGAGTACCCGCTCACGGCCAAGTGGAGCGCCGCCCCGCCGGTGGCGAAGGACGTGTACGCCGGGTGGGAGGGTGCCCCCGTCGTGGCCGACGGGCGGGTGTACGCCGGGTTCGTGCGGGTGGAGAACAGCCGCCTGCTGCACGCCGTCGCCTGCTACCCGATCAGCGGTGGGGAGCCGCTGTGGGTGGCGAACGTGTTCGACACCGACGCCCGCCCGGCGACCGCCCCGCGGCACCGGCACGAGGTGCTGACTCTGGCCGGCGGCAACGTGGTGTGGTGCTCGCACGCCGGCCTCACGGTGGCGGTGAGCGCGGCCACCGGCAAGCCGGCGTGGGCGTTCCGCAACCCGCCGGCCGAACGCCCGCCGGTGGCGGCCGTCCACGACCTGTGCCCGCCGGTGTATCACGACGGGCGGGTGTTCGTCGCCCCGGCCGACGGCGACGCGGTGTACGCGCTGGATGCCGTGTCCGGCCGGCGGCTGTGGAACACCCCCACGCCGATCTACGTCGATCAGTTGCTCGGGGTCAGCCGCGGCAAGCTCATCGTCACCACCCGTGTGACCCGCACCGGGCCGCAGTCGGTGCAGAGCGGGGGCGTCCGCGGGTACGACGTGACCACCGGACTCGACAAGGGGTCGACCGGCTGGCAGAACCACGAGGACGGCTCGCTGAGTGGCCTCGGCCGCGGGGTGGTCGCCGACAACCTGATCTTCTGGCCGACCCCGGCCGGCACATGGATCATTGATCCGAACACCGGCCGACTGGCCCGCCCAACGAACACCAAGCTGCCCGGCAACGTGGCCGTGGCCGACGGGTTCATCGTGGTGGCCACCGCCACCGAAGTGCTGTGGTATCAGTTCGACGGCGACAGCATGGTGATTCCCCCGCGGAGCGGCTACCCGCTGGTGGGCGCGAAAGACCCGCCGGCGTTCGACCCGAAGGCGACCGTGGACACCGCCGACCGCGGGTTCGACCCGACGACCGCGCCGAGCCTGCCCACACCCGCCGAGGTACGGAGGACGACTGCACTGCCGCTGGCGAAGCCGCTGCTGCCGATCAACCCGCCGGCCGACGCGCCACTGGTGTTGTGCGACGGCAAGACGCTGTTCGCCCACCACGCCGACGACGGGAAACAACTCTGGGCAACGACGCTCGGCACGCCCGCCCTGTTCGACCGCGTGGCCTTCACCACCACCGGGCGGCTGCTGGCGCTGGGCGACAGCGGCGTGACGTGTGCCGACGCGAAGAGCGGCAAAATCGCCTGGGAATTCAGGCTGCCCGAAGCCGACCCGACCCCGCGATTGAGTGCGTCTACGTTCACCGGCAACCGGCTGGTGGCGAAGGTGGGCGACCACGGGCTGATCGCGCTCGACCTGGGCACCGGCCAAGTGACGTGGACGCGCAGCGCGTCCGACGAGACGGAGACGCACCCTTACGGCACCATCACCGGCCCGAAGTTCGGCCCGCACATCGGGGCGGTGGGCGCGAGTGTGTTCGTGCAGCGGGAAGGGAAGTGTTGGGAACTGGACGCCGCGAGCGGCGAGCGGCGGCACGAGTACGACACCAGCCTTCAGGACTGGTCGGCCCCGCCGGTCATCCACACTCGGGCGATGATCCTACCGGACGCGGGCGGGAGTCTGGTGGTCGCTGACGGTGGCCGGACAGCGGAGTTTTTCGCGCCGGGTGGTGGCGAAGCCGGCCGCACGTCCACCCCGCCCGTTGCGCGGGTGTTCGGCCCGGACGTGTTCGTGGTGGTGTCGAAGAACATCGGCGACGAGGTGTACCGCCCGTTCCACGACCTGCGGCCCGTGCCCCGGTTGCTGCCGAGTCGAGTTGACCTGTCGAATTCCGACGCCGACGGCGAGCGAATCTATTTACCGGCGGACGGGAAGGTGATCGCCCTGAACCGCGACACGCTGAAAGAGAACTGGCGTTCGACGCTGCCCGAGTTGAGCGACGGCGTGCGGTGGAAGGTGCGAGTCGGGAAGACGACGCTCATCGTGTACCCGACCGAGGCCGTGCGCGAAGACGTGTGGGGCACGAACACCGCGCTCCGCCGGCTGCCGGATCCCCCGACCCCGCTGCGACTGCTCGGCACGACGCTGGGGCTGTTCGACGCCGCCACGCGGTTCGTCTTCCCCGTACTCATCCTCGACCCGACCACCGGCAAGCAATTGCAACGCCTCGACATGCCCACCCTTGGCCCGACCGTCGTGGTACTGCCGCGAACCGACGGCCTGCTCGTCGCCGGCGTGGGGCGTGCCGTGTGGCTGGGGAAGAAGTAGGTCGTGGTCGAACGACCGCGGAGCGGGAGTGAGGCCCGACTGGAACCGGGAACGCAGTGACCCGGTGCTCGACCACACCCGGTCACTGCGTTCCCGGTTCCAGGGGTGGTTGGCCGTCGGGCCTCACGCTACCTGCGGGAGCCGTTCGACCGCGACCTACTGCCGGTCGTCCCACCTCCGTACAGTAACCGTTCACCACTGCCCCGCACGGATTCCCCATGTCCGACCTGAACCCGATCATCCTGGACGACGACGAGGTGCAGACCGCCGAGAAGCTGCGGTACGCCTGCCAGCGGCTGCTCGCCGAGTGCGGCAAGGTGATCGTCGGCCAGGGCGAGGTGCTGGAGCAACTGCTGCTCGCCGTGCTCGCCCGCGGGCACAGCCTGCTGGTGGGCGTGCCGGGGCTGGCGAAGACGCTCATGGTCCGCACGCTCGCCGACGGCATGAGCCTGAGCTTCAACCGCGTGCAGTTCACCCCCGACCTGATGCCGACCGACATCACCGGCACGGAGATCCTGTACGACGACAAATCGACCGGGCAGCGGGGGTTCCGGTTCGTGCCGGGGCCGATCTTCGCAAACATGGTGCTGGCCTACGATATCAACCGCCCCCCGCCGAAGACGCAAGCGGCCCTGCTCGAAGCGATGCAAGAGCGGCAGGTGACGGTGGCCGGCACGCGGCACAAGCTGCCCGACCCGTTCTTCGTGCTGGCCACGCAGAACCCCATCGAACAAGAAGGAACGTACCCGCTGCCGGAAGCCCAGCAAGACCGCTTCATGTTCAACATCCGGGTGAACTACCCGACCGAGGCCGACGAGTTCAAGATCATCGACAGCACCACGAGCGTTCGCCGCGAGCAGGTGGAGCGGGTGATTACGGCGCACGAAATCCTGACCATGCAAGAGTTGGTGCTGAAGGTGCCGGCGGCGCAACACGTCATCCGGTACGCCGGCCGGCTGGCCCGTGTGACGCGGCCGAAGCCGAACCCCGGCGAGCCTGTGAACAAGGACGTGCCCGACTTCGTGAAGAAGTACGTGAGCTTCGGGGCCGGCCCGCGGGCGGGGCAGAGCCTGATCCTGGCGGCGAAGGCGCGGGCGATCCTGTACGGCCGCACGTATGTGGCCATCGACGACGTGCGGGCGGTCGCCCCGCCGGTGCTGCGGCACCGCATCATCACCAACTACCACGCCGAGGCCGAGGGCATCACCAGCGACGAGATCATCGCCCGGCTGCTGCCGCTGATCCCGCGAGACGGAGAGTGACGATGTAGGGTGGGTCCGACGG
>JANNVG010000705.1:0-1853 GCA_031414395.1 Fimbriiglobus sp. | reverse complement strand
GCTGGTCACTTCCGCCTACACCCCCCCCCCCCCCACTCCCCCCGCGCGGGTCACGGATGCTCCGGTTTAATTCCCGCCACGCGCCCCGCCCGCCTGGCCGGGCAGCCCCCTGACCCGCCCCCTCGCGGCCGCGGCTCGTGGTCGCGGCTCGTTCAACTCCTGTGGTCCGGGCCGGCGCTGTTCGTGCTGTTCTGGCTCGTGTTGCAATTCGGTGGCACTCGCTTCCTCCGCGACCCCGGCACCTTCTGGCACGTCACCACCGGCGACAAGATTCTGACCGACGGGTTCATCGCGCACGACCCGTACACGTTCACGTTTGAAGGCACGCCGTGGGTGCCGTACCAGTGGCTCGGCGAAGTGGGCATGGCCCTGCTACACCGCGTCGGCGGGCTGGACGCCGTGCTCGTGGCGTCAACCGCGCTGGCGGCCGGGTTGTTGGCGTGGTTGGCCACGCGGTTCATCCGCACCGGGTTGCACCCGATCTTCGCCATCGCCGGCACGCTGCTCGCCGCGGCGGTCATGGCCCACCACTTCCACGCCCGCCCGCTGCTGTTCACCATGTGCGGCATGGCGGCCGTCATGCACGCGGTCTGTCGGTTCGAGGCGGGTGAGGTGAAATGGAAACACCTGTTGTGGCTGGTGCCGCTCTTCTGGGTCTGGACAAACGTCCACGGCGGGATGCTCGGCGGGCTGACCACCCTCGGCATCGCCGGCATCGGCTGGGCGATCCTCTTCGTGGTGAACCGGCGGTGTCAACCGCCGGGTGGCATCAACACCCAGGCGACTGACGTCGCCGGTTCACCACTTCGCAGTTGGAAAGCGGCGGTTGCCCTCGTCGGCATCGGCGTGGCGTGCGGGCTGACGGCGTTCGCCTCGCCCTACGGGGCCGACCTTCCGAAGACGTGGATGCAGATCATGAACATGCCGCACCTGCCGGAGTTGATCGTCGAGCACTCGCGGTTCGACTTCACCGACCCGAAGGGGTGGACGACACTGGCACTGGCGGCGGTGTACCTGGCGCTGCTCGCCGGTGTGCTGCCGGCCCGCCCGCGGGTGGCGTGGCTGGTGCCGCTCTTCTGGCTCGTGCAGGCGATGCTGCGGGTGCGGCACGGGTCGCTCTTCGCGGTGGTGAGTCTGGTGGCGGTCATCGACCTGTGGCCGCACACGCGGTACGCCCGCTGGCTGGCGATCAAGCGGCCGGACGTGTACACACCGCCGGCCAAACCAGCCCGCTCTGCGTTGTGGCCGGTGCTGCTCACCGGGCTGGCGTGCGTGGCAGTGTCAATGGGCTGTCAGTGGCTCGGGTGGGGCGTGCCGCTGGTCGGGAAAGGTACAGCGAAGCTCGACCCGACCCTGTGGCCGACGGAGCTGCACGACGACATCAAAGCCGTCGAACCGCTGCCGGGCGAACCGAACCGCATCTTCTGCGAGTACATCTACGGCGGGTATCTGATCTACCACACGCCCGGTTTCAAGGTGTTCGTGGACGACCGCTGCGAGGTGTTCGGCGACGACTGGCTGCTGGAGTTCGTGAAGGCCGACGGTGACGGCACGGCCGAGGCGATGGCGAAGTGGCAGCAGCAGTACGGGAAGTTCGACTACGCCCTGACCACGACGACCGAGCGTGAAGTGGGTTACGACTGGTACTTCCGCACGAGCCGCGAGTGGGTGGTGGTACGCAAGACCGACACGGCGACGCTGTACCGGCGGAAGTGAAGTGGTCTGGTCGCAGCCCCCGCGGGATGGGGAGAACCCACGCGGGGCGGGCCGACCCCAGCCAAGCCCCCACACCTTGGGGGGGGGTGCGGGGCAACAAACACCGGGGGAGGGGGGGGGCCGACCCGGGGGCGGGG
>JANNVG010000704.1:0-1749 GCA_031414395.1 Fimbriiglobus sp. | reverse complement strand
CTTGCCTTCCGCCGACGGGTCGTCGCGGCGGCTGGCCGGGGGCAGGTCGCTGGCGACATGTTCGGCGGTTGCAATCCCCGCTCGACCCGCCCTACAAGACCGCGGCGAGAAGTGGAGCGATGACACGCTGGTGGAGGTCGGCAACCCCGCTCAGGTGGCAGAGGGGTACGACAAGACCGGTGACGGCAGAGGCATCGGGGAGGAAATCGGCATACTCGTCGGGGGTGAGGGGCCGCGGGCCTGGGGTCGCCGCCAAGCCGTCGCCGGTCGGGTCGGAGGCCTCCCAACTCTGGAACACCTGGTTCCAGTCGGTCGGCGCGGGATACATAGCCGCCACTCCGATCACGACCGGTTGGTCGAAGCTGGCCGGCGGGTCGAGCCGGACCACCAGTCCGACGAGGGAGCGAATGGCGGACGCCTCGGCCGGGCGAACGTAGAAGCGGAACAGGTAGTTCGCCACCCACCCGTCCGGAGCGTTGGCGTTCGACATCCCATAACTCACCCGCCCCTTCTCCGTCGGTTGCCACCCGGCATCGCCCATCATCGCGTCCGCCTCACCCAGCAACTCGGCCACCTCGCGGAACACGCCTTGAAGGAACTGAATTGCTGCGGTGACGGATCGGCCAGTGTCGTCGCGTTGGTCGCTCACGTTTGGGCCTCCCAGAAAGAGCGGACGCGCGGTGGCGTCCTATGTTTGCGCTGGTGGAACCACCCCCGCCGGTGCCAGAAGGTCGTTCGATCCGGTGCCGCCCACACCCGCGGGTTGAACCCGTCGAACCGCTTCAGTCCAAGGTGGGCCAATAACCGGGCGAGGTCGGCAGCGGGTAAACTGGTCGTTTCAGTTTGCCTCGCCACTGCCCACACGTCCCGCCACGACAGCCAGCCGAGGGCCATCGCCGGCTGCCGGCGGAGCGATTCGTTCAACTCCTCTTCCGGTGGGGTGGCATGCTTGGTCAGGTAGATCAGGTACGGTGTCGCGCCGGCCAACACCTCGTCCAACCCACCGAGCAGTTGCCAGTATTTCACCAGTTGATCAGGGTCAGGGACGTCGTCGTCAGCGGCGTCTTGCTCGCCGGTTGCCCGGCTGCTCTTGACCGAGTGGAGTTTCACCTCTACCACGATCACCCACCGTACGCGACCGGTGGCGTCGAACAGCCGGAGGATCACATCCGGTTCACCGTGCGTGGTGGAATATCGCCAGAATTCAACCTCGACTCGAACAGCGGCGGACAAATCAGGTACTGCGGTCGGAGATATTGGACGTGTGAGGCGAAGCAGGGGGAGGAAGCCCGCGGTGACAGGTACGTATCGTAGCAGGCCGAACGCCGTGGACGTGAGCCGGTCTTCAGAGCCATGCTTGCTGCGGAGTTCGGCGTGGATCATGTCCGGAGCCGTGGTAGTGTCGCGTCAGCCTACGGTGACGAACCCGGCCCGCCAGGGCCGCGGGTGCAAGTCGCAGATGATTCGCACCCGTGACCCTGGCGGGCCGGGTTCGCGCAAAAGTGATCACACCAGCTTCGCGTCCAACGTGATCTCGGCGGCGGCGAGCACCTTCGACACCGGGCAGTTCGTCTTCGCCCCGTCGGCGATCTCGGCGAACGTGGCGGCGTCGAGGGGCGGCACCGTCGCCTCGCAGATCAGGTCGATCTTCGGGATGCTGAACCCGCCGGCCGACTGCTCCAGGTGAAATGTTTCGAGTGGCGAACTGGTAGGGCGGGCGAGCCGGGCACCGCCCGGCGACCCCCGCCG
>JANNVG010000703.1:0-5049 GCA_031414395.1 Fimbriiglobus sp. | reverse complement strand
GATCCCAGGGTGTCGGTGCTCCGCACCTCAACCCTGGGCTGAAGGAACAACCCCGTTGGGGTTGAGGAGCCAGCCCGGTAGACTGTCCTTCCCACCGGAGGACCGTCCGTGCGCTCCGCTCTCCACGCCCTGCTCGTGTTGGCCGTGCCCGCAGTCGCCGTCGCCCAACTCTCCCCGCCGAACATCGTCCTCATCGTCGCCGACGACCTCGGTTGGGCCGACCTCGGCTGCTACGGGCAGAAGCACATCAAGACGCCCGCCCTCGACAAGCTGGCCGCCGGCGGCATGAAGTTCACGCAGTTCTACAGCGGGCAGGCGGTGTGCGCGCCGTCGCGGTGTGTGCTCATGACCGGCAAGCACACCGGGCACGCCGCCATCCGCGACAACCGCGAGGCGCCGGAGAAGGCCGAGGGACAATTGCCGATGTCGGCGGACGAAACCACCGTCGCCACACTTCTGAAGAAGCAGGGGTACACCACCGCCGCGATGGGCAAGTGGGGCCTGGGCATGTTCGGCACCAGCGGCGACCCGCTGACGCACGGGTTCGATTCCTTCTACGGGTACAACTGCCAGCGGCACGCGCACAGCCACTACCCGACGTTCCTGTACCGCGACGACAAGCGGTTCGACCTGAAGGGGAACGACGGCGCGAAGGGCGACAGCTTCACCCAAGACCTGTTCGAGAAGGAGGCGCTCGGCTTCCTCGACGCGAACAAGGCGAAGCCGTTCTTCCTGTTCCTGCCGTTCGTCGTGCCGCATGTGGCGGTGCAGGCGCCGGCCGACGCCCTGAAGGAGTACGAGGGCAAGCTGGGCGACGACCCGGCCTACGACGGCAAGAAGGGGTATCGCGTTCACCCCGCCCCGCACGCCGGGTACGCCGCGATGGTGAGTCGCATGGACCGCACCGTCGGGCGGATCGTGGACAAGCTGGCCGAGCTGAAGCTGGACAAGAACACGCTCGTGTTGTTTACGAGTGACAACGGGCCGACGCACAACGTCGGCGGCGCGGACAGCACGTTCTTCAAATCCGCCGGCGACCTGAAGGGGCTGAAAGGCAGCCTGTACGAAGGCGGCATCCGCGTGCCGCTGCTGGCGTACTGGCCGGGCAAGATCAAAGCGGGAACGACGTGCGACACGCCGTTCGCGTACTGGGACGTGCTGCCCATGCTGTGCGAAGCCGTCGGCGCGGAGGTGCCGAAGGGGATCGACGGCGTGTCGATGGTGCCCACGCTCTTGGGCAAGGATGGCCAGAAGGCGCACGACTTCCTGTACTGGGAGTTCCCCGGCTACGGCGGTCAGCAGGCGGTGCGGGAGGGGAACTGGAAGGCGGTGCGGCAGAAGCTGGGGCAGAAGAAGGTCGTGACCGAACTGTACGACCTGAAGGCCGACCCGAACGAGACGACCGACGTGGCCGCGAAGACCCCCGACGTGCTGAAGAAGCTGGAGGCGCGGATGGTCGAACAGCACACGCCGAACAAAGCGTTCCCGTTGCAAGCGGTGGATCAGTGACACCTGACCCGAACCAAACACTGGCACGCGGATGACGCGGATTTCAGCGCGGATCAACGCGGAGAAAGACAGGAAGAATTTCACCGCCGAGGGCACAAGAGGGCACATGAGGAGAAACCGGGAGGGGTTTTCTGCTCGACCGAACTCTCTGTACTCTTCTCTCGTGCCCTCATGTGCCCTCGGCGGTGAAATTCTGGTTTGATCCGTGTTCATCCGCGCTGAAATCCGCGTCATCCGCGTGCGATCTTCTCCATTATGTCCACCCCCACCGACACCCTGCTCCGCTACCGCCCGTGGAAGGGGGAGCTGCGCCCGCCGATCTTCGGCGCGCTGGCCATCGCCCGCGCCGGCCTAACGATCCTGCTCCGCCGCAAGCTGTTCTGGGCCGTGTACGCGCTCGCCGGGCTGGTCTTCTTCGCCTACTTCTTCGGCCAGTACGCCATCCAGTGGGTGAAGGGGTACGCCGGCACCCAGACGGTGACGATGGTCGGCGTGCCGGTGCGGGTGAGCGAGTTCACCCGCCTGCTGGACGTGTTCCACCTGAACGGCGACGCCGAGACGTTCAGCAACTTCATCTGGAACGAGGGGTACGTGGCGAACATCGTCCTGGCCCTCGCCGGGGCGGTGCTGGTGGGCAACGACTTCCACCACGGCAGCCTGCCGTTCTATTTGTCCAAGCCGATCAGCCGGCGGCACTACGTGCTCGGCAAGGCGCTCGGCGTCGGCGGGTTCGTGAATTTGCTCACCACCCTGCCGGCGGTCGTGTTGTGGGTGCAGGCCGGCCTGCTGCTCGGCTGGCAGTCGTACTTCTACGACAACTTCAAGCTGCTGCTCGGCATCCTCGGGTACGGGGCGGTGCTGACGGTCACGCTGTCGCTCCTGCTGGTGGCGATGGCCGTGCTCGTCCGCCGCACGGTGCCGCTGGTGATGATCTGGTGCGGGCTGTTCGTGCTGTGCCCGGCGCTGGCCAACTTCCTGGCGAGCAACCAGAGCCTCGGCCCGACGTGGCGGCTGATCGACCTGTGGAACGACATGTACCTGGTCGGCCTGTGGCTGCTCGGCGTCGAGCCGACCGAAGCCCGCAGCGGGTTCGAGCAGCCGCCCGTGTGGCAGGCGGCGGCGGTGCTGGCGGGCGTGTGTGCCGCCTGCTGGCTGTTCCTGTCGCGGCGGATCCGGGCGGTGGAAGTGGTCTCCTAATTGCGGATTGTGGAGTGTGGAATGCGGAATTCACCCATTGCGGATTGTGGAGTGTGGAATGCGGAATGAAGACACCTTCGATGCGACTGCGGTAGCGAACACCGATTCGGCGTCGGTGGTGCCTTCCCAATCCGCACTCCGCACTCCGCAATCCGCAATCCGCGAATCGGCATTGCTGACATTCGAGCAGACCTCGAAGTGGTACGGCCCGGTGCTGGCGCTCAACCAGGTGACGCTCACGCTCACCGGCGGCATCACCGGGCTGGTGGGGGCGAACGGGGCGGGCAAGTCCACGCTCATCCGGCTGGCCACCGGGCAAATCCGCCCGACCATCGGCCGCGTGACGGTGTGCGGACTCGACGCCGCCGACTGGCGGGCGCGCCGGCTGATCGGCTACTGCCCCGACCACGACGCCTTCTACGAGGACATGACCGGCCGGCAGTTCGTGCGCGAGATGGCCCGCCTGTTCGGGTACGACGGCCGCGAGGTGCGGTCCCGCACCGAGGCGGTGCTGGAGCGGGTGAGCATGACCGCCGCCGCCGATCGCGTGGTGCGGGGGTACTCGAAGGGGATGCGACAGCGGATCAAGCTGGCCCAGGCGCTGCTGCACGATCCGGGGTTGCTGATTCTGGACGAGCCGCTGAGTGGCATCGACCCCATTGGCCGCCGCGAGATGATCGAGCTGTTCGCCGCCCTCGCCGCCGCCGGCAAGTGCCTGCTCATTTCCAGCCACGAGTTGCAGGAGTTGGAGAAGCTGACCAGCCATGTGGTGCTGATGGGCCGCGGGCGGGTGGCGGCGGTCGGCACGGTGGGCGAAATCCGCGACCGCCTGGATCACCTGCCGGCCCGCGTGCGGATCGAGACGCCCGACCCGTTCGGCACGGCGAAGGTGCTACTCGACACGGCCGGCGTGCTGGGCGTGGAAATGGACCCCGGCGGCGGGGCGGTAGTCGTTCGCACCAAGCACATCAAGCCGTTCATCGACGGGTTCGCCGCCCTGGTGTTGCGACACCACCTGGACGTGCGGCAGTTCGAGCCGCTCGACGACTCGTTGCACGCCGTCCTCGGCTACCTGCTCGGCGGCAGCGGGAAGACTTAACCCCCGACGAGCCGCGACCGCCAGGGAGCGGGGAATGATCCCCCGCTCCCTGGCGGTCGCGGCTCGTCGGCACGATCACTTGCCCGCCGGCAGCACGGTCGGGCGGGTGGGCGAAAGCGTCTGCCACTCCTTCGGGGCCACGTACAACTCCTTCGGCTGCGCCTTCTGCTTCAGCGCGGCGAACTTCTGCGGGATGTACACCCGCATCTTCTCCTCGTACGCCGCCTCCTTCAGCCGGTCCTTCTCCGTCTCGAACGTGACGCCGGGTTGCGTCGGGAGGACCTCCAGCAGCTTGATGAACACGTACCCCTGGCCGGTACTCAGCATCTCGCTCATCTCGTTCACTTTCAGCTTGAACGCCGCGTCTTCGATGGCCCGCTCGTCACCCGTCATGTGCCGGCTGATCGGCTTCACCTTGCCCAGGCTGGCCGCCAGTCCGGGGTTCGGCTGGTTGCGGGCCACGCCGTCGAACTCGTCCTTCCCCTTCCGCGCTTCGGCGTGCAGGTTGCCGGCCGTCTTCGGGTCGCTCAGCGGGTACAGCACCATTTGAATCCGCCGCTTCTCGCCGTGAAGCCGCTCGAACTCGATCTTCAGGTCGGCGTCGTTCACCTGCACCTCGCCGGCGCTCAGCTTCTCCAGCAGCAGCCGCGGGCGGATGACGTCTTCCATCCACTCGTACAGCGTCTTCCCGTACTTCGGCAGCACGATCTTGACGAACTCCTCGTACTTCACCGTGATGCCGTCCATGTCCTTGATCAGCGCCGCCTCCATCTCCTGCTTGGTGAGGGTGACGCCCTTCTCGGCCGCCGCCATCTCGATGATCCGCTTGTTCACGTACAGTTCCAGCTTGTCCGCCCCGCCGCGGTCGGTCAGGAACTTGCCGAACTCTTCTTGCGTGATGGCCACCGCTCCCGCGGGGGTGGCGATGGTCGCCACCGTGCGGGTGCCCTCGGCCACCGCCACCGGCGGGAGCGCCGCCGGCGGCTTGGCGACGGGCGGTTGGGCCATCACCACGCCCAGCCCGGTCAGCCCGACGGCCCCGACCACCGCACCCCACACCCACCCCCGCACGCCCGTTCGATCCGCCATGCCCAGGCCCCCCGGAGCGCGCGCCCGTCGCCCCCGGAGGGGAGCCACGACCGCGACCGATTTCGGTTCAAGAAGTGGCAGGGGTATACCGACACGCGGCGAAAACGCAAGCCCGAATCGAATGTGGTCTGCTCGCTCCGCGAGCGGGTTCCGAC
>JANNVG010000702.1:0-6896 GCA_031414395.1 Fimbriiglobus sp. | reverse complement strand
GGCTTCTCGGGCTTCCACATTTGCAGCGGCACCTTCTTCCGCACCACGTCGGCGGTGACGACGTGCTTGCCCTTGCGGTCCATCTCGGGCAGCTCGTACATCACGTCCATCATGATGTCCTCCATGATGCTCCGCAGGCCGCGGGCGCCGGTGTCCCGCTGCTTGGCCAGGCGGGCGATCTCGCGGAGCGCCTCCGGCTCGAACTCCACCTCCGCCCCCTCCATCTCGAACAGCTTCTGGTACTGCCGCACCAGCGCGTTCTTCGGCTCGCACAAGATGCGGACGAGCGACTCCTCGTCGAGCGGGTCGAGCGGGGCGAGCACCGGCAGGCGGCCGATGAACTCGGGGATCAGGCCGAACTGGGTCAGGTCAGCGGCCGTCACCTGCGAGAGCAGCTCGGCGTGCTCCTTCTCCCGCGGGCCGTCGGACGCCGTCATGAACCCGATGGTGCGTTTGCCGATCCGCTTCTTCACGATGTCTTCGAGGCCGACGAACGTGCCGCCGACGATGAACAGGATGTTCGTCGTGTCGATCTGGATGTACTGCTGCTCGGGGTGCTTGCGGCCGCCCTGCGGGGGCACGTTGCTCACGGTGCCTTCGAGGATCTTCAGCAGCGACTGTTGCACGCCCTCGCCGCTCACGTCGCGGGTGATGCTGACGTTGTTCCCCGTCTTGGCGATCTTGTCGATCTCGTCGATGTAGATGATGCCCTTCTGGGCGGCCTCGATGTCGAAGTCGGCCGCGTGCAGCAGCTTGAGCAGCAGGTTCTCCACGTCCTCGCCGACGTACCCGGCCTCGGTGAGCGTGGTGGCGTCGCCGATGGCGAAGGGCACGTCCAGGATCTTCGCCAGGGTGCGGGCGAGGAGCGTCTTGCCGCTGCCCGTCGGCCCGACGAGCAGGATGTTGCTCTTCTCGATCTCCACGTCGTTCGCGCGGCCGTTCTCGCCGTGGTGCAGCCGCTTGTAGTGGTTGTGGACGGCCACCGACAGCGCCTTCTTCGCCCGCGGCTGGCCGATCACGTACTGGTCGAGCTTCTCCTTGATCGTCCGCGGGGAGGGGATGTGGCCGGTCGCCTTGTCGGCCTTGCCGGTGCCGCGGCGCTTCCGCTCCTGCTCGATAATCGACTGGCACAGGTCGATGCACTCGCCGCAGATGTACACGTCGCTCGGCCCTTCCACCAGCGGCCCCACGTCGCGGTGGCTGCGGCGGCAGAACGAGCAGTACGCGTTACGGTTACGGCCTGCGGCGCCGGGGGGCTTCCGGCCCCCGCCCTCGCCGTCTCTTCGCTCGGCCATTCGGACTCCCCGAAAGATTGGTGGGTCGGTGTGCGGTCGGCGGAACTTGAGCTGAAATATACCTTCACCGATTCTGAACCCGCAGGGCAATCTCCGCAGGTTTTCGGACCCGGCACGCCTGATCCGCCGGTGCGCACGGTGCTAACGGTCGGAGTGGTGGCGGGTTCGGCGGCGGATGGGTCAGACGGCCGTGGCCTCGGGCGGCGGCGGCGGTGGTGGTGGGGCGGGTAGTGCCGCCGCCGGCACGCCCGTCTTCTCCCGCAGCTTCGCCGCCCACTTCGCCTTGATCCGCTCGTACTCGGCCTCGGTGATCTCGCCGTTCTCGTACAGTTCCCTGAACGAGTTCAGACTCATCGACAGGTCGCGGGCCGATTCGCCCGTCGGCTTCTTCCGCCAGCGGTCGAAGAACACGAAGATGACCGCCGCGACGAGTAGTATACCGGCGAACACCAGCGACCAGATGATGAAGTCCTGATTCTTCACCATCCCGCGGACGTCGTCCGGCTTCTTCGGCGCGCTCGGCTCGCCGGTGCCGGCCGTGCCGGGGGCGGTCGGCGGTCGGATGAGCGCGTGCCCGCCGACGAGTGCGGCCAGGGCGGATTCCGTTCCCGCTTCGGCCGTGGTGGGCATCACGCTGGCGAACATGCGAGGCGTCTCCGCGGCGGGCACGTCCGCCACACCGCCGGCATTGTAGGCACGAGCGGGTTGGGATGGAACCGGGAACGCAGTGACCTTGAGACTGACAAAGAGCGGCCGGGTTTATCCCGGCCGGCCGTGAGCGCTGGGACAGCCGGGGTAAACCCGGCCGCTCTCGGATCACAACACTACTACACGCCCAGTCCGCTGACTCTCATAGATGGCGCGGATCACGTCGACCGCTTTCTTCCCCTCGCGGCCGTCCACCTTCGGCGTGCCGTTGGTGCGGATGGCTTCGACGAAGTCGGCCAACTGCCGGCGGTGCCCCTCGTGGCTGATCGCCTTCGGGTCGGCCGCCCCGCCGCTGACGCGGGGACCGTCGCTGACGGGTGGCCCGTCGCTTACGCTTCCGGCTCGTGCGAAGTCCCACTTCAGCACGTCGTCCTGTTCGATGATGACCGACCCCTTGTCGCCGTGAACGGCAATCGTCTTCGGGTAGCCGGGGTGAACGCTCGTGGTCGCCTGGATGACGCCGAGCGCCCCGCTCTTGAACCGCAGCACCGCGACGGCCGTGTCTTCGACTTCGATCCGCTCGTGGGCGAGCGTGGCCGTGAACCCGCTCACCGCCGCCACGTCGCCCATCATCCAGAGCAGCAGATCGACGTTGTGAATGGCCTGGTTCATCATCGCCCCGCCGCCGTCGAGCGCCTGTGTGCCCTTCCACCCGCCCTCGTCGTAGTAGGCCTGCGAGCGCCACCACTTGCACGTCGTTTCGCCGAGCGTCAGCCGGCCGAACCGTCCCGCTTCGACCGCCGCTTTGAGGGCTGTGTTCGCGTCGCCGAACCGAGACGGGAAGATGGTGCAGAGCTTCACGCCGTGCTTGTCGCAGGCGTCGATGATCCGCTGACACCGCTCGCCGGTGATCTCCAACGGCTTCTCGACGACGACGTGCTTGCCCGCCTTCGCCGCGAGTTCCGCCGGCTCCGCGTGCGCCCCGCTCGGCGTGGTGATGACGACGGCATCGACGCCGGGTGCTTTCAACGCTTCATCGAGTGTGGCGAACACGGGGCAGGGCGGGGTGCCGGTTTCTTGGAGTAACGCTTCCGCGTTGGACGGCGTGCGGGAGACGAGAGCGGCGATCCGCGTGCCGGGGATCTCGGCGAGTGCGCGGACGTGGAAGCGGGCGATCATCCCGCAGCCGATGATGCAGAATCCGATGGGCATGGGAAATGGTCCGTGGCCTAAGTACGAGGAGTGACGTAGCCGATGGTGTACACCTCCACCTCACTCTTGTCCTGGAACACTCGGTACAAGACGCTCAGTGGCAACTCGAACGCGATCCGCTCGTCGCCGGCCCGCGACTCCCCTTCGTTCTCCGGATCGTCCGCCAGTCGCTGTTCCAGTGTGTGCATGGCCTCGGTCACGGCATTCCGGTCCACCGCGCTCATCCAGATGGTCGCCAACTGGCCCTCGGTGCGGGGCATCCAGACGACGGTGAAGTTCATTCCGCCCCCGCGCGCTTGAGCAGTTCGGCCAGGCTCATCCCGCCGCCTTCGGCGTGCATCCGGTCGAGGTCGCCGCGGGTCAGGGTCTTGTCCCACGGACAGATCGGCTCTTCCTTCGGCCCGACGTAGCCGAGCTTCTTCCCGTCCTCGCTCCGGAACTCCACGTCCTCGCCCCGGAGCAGGAGGTTCGCCAGTTCGTCTTTGTTCTCGTCGAGCGGACCGACCGGTAACCCGCGGACATAGAGCATCACCATGACTGAAGCCTCCAGGAGGTCAAATGGATTCTACCCGATTCCGGTTGTGCGTGCAGTTGGCTTCTCCGCCCGCCCGCAATCTCCCCGCGACCGTTGCACTCCCCCCAACTTTCCACCTAACTTGATAGCAACGGCCCACTCCAATTCCACACGCTGCCGGGCCGCGCCCCGTGAGGTTCCCCACATGTTCCGCCGCTCCGCACGAGGGCTGCTCCTCGCCGCCGGGTTGGTCGGCTTGATCGCCGTGTCCGGTGGTCAGAGCCAGCCGACGCCCGCGCCCGTTCCCGAACCGCCGAAGTTCCCCGACTTCGCCGTCGTCACGAAGGGGGCGAAAGTCACCGAAGGGCTGTTCAACCTGTACCAGAAGGACGACACGCTGCTGGCCGAGATCCAGCCGTTCCAACTGGACAAGCCGTTCCTCCTGCCCATCGCCATCGCCAAGGGGGGCGGGGTGGGCGGCACCACGCTCAACTTCGACCAGCAGTGGGTGATCTCGTTCCGCAAGGTGGGCGACAAGGTGTTCGTGGTGCGGAAAAACGTGAAGTACACGGCCAAGCCGGGCAGCCCGGAGGCGAAGGCCCTGGACACGACGTACACCGACAGCGTGCTGGCGGCGCTGCCCATCAAGACCATGAACCCGATGAAGGGGTCGGTGCTGGTGGACTTCAACCAGATCTTCTTCACCGACTTCGCCGACCTGGGGGCCGGGTTCATCGACCAACAACGGACCACCTGGCACAAGGTGAAGGGGTACAAGAGGAACGTGGAATTGCAGGTGGCGGCGACGGTGGTGGGGGCGAACACCCGCCGGATCGCCCCGAGTGGGGGCGACGCCGTGATCGACCGCCGCGGGGCCACGGTGGTCATTCACTACGGCATCGTGGAACTGCCCGACCCCGGTTACCAGCCGCGGAAGGCCGACGACCGCGTGGGCCACTTCACCACCGTGCTGAAGGACTTCAGCAAGGACGGCCCGGACACGGCGTTCGTGCGGTACGTGAATCGCTGGCGGCTGGAGCGGGCCGACGGCAGCGTGTGGAAGGAGGGCGGAAAGCTGGTGCCGCCGAAGAAGAAGATCGTGTACTGGATCGAGAACAGCGTGCCGGACGAGTACCGCACCGCCGTGCGGGAGGGCATCTTGGAGTGGAACAAGGCGTTCGAGAAGGTGGGCTACCGCGACGCGATTGAAGTGCGGCAGCAAGAGGGCGAAGAGTTCGACCCGGAAGACGCCAGCTACGCCACCTTTCGCTGGATCACGTCCGAAGTGCCGTATGCCATCGGGCCGAGCCGTGCCAACCCGTTCACCGGCGAGATTCTGGACGCCGACATCCTGTTCGACGCCAGCATGGTGCGGACGTACAAGGGCGAGTCGCGGCTGTTCCGCGACCCGACGGGCAAGCCGTTCGAGCCGGCCAGCCCGGCCCAGGCGAACCGCCGCGGGTGGACACTGCCGACCGCCCCGCTCGACCGCCTGCGGGAGAACCTCGGGTGGAGCGACAAGCCGGAGAAGTTTGATTTGGACAAGCACCGCGAGCGGCAGTTGGCCGCCGTGCAGCACGGGTATTGTCAGTGCGCCGCCCAGAAGACGAGCGAACTCGGGCTGGCCGTGCTCAGCCTCGCCGCGGTCGGCGGGCTGGTGCTGAAGGAGGGCGAGAAGATTCCCGAAGAACTGCTCCTGCAAGCGATCAAGGAAACCGCCATGCACGAGGTCGGGCACACGCTGGGGTTGCGGCACAACTTCAAGGCCAGCACCGTGCTGAAGGCCGACCAACTGCACGACAAGGCGGTGACGGCGAAGGAGGGGTTGGTGGGCAGCGTGATGGACTACAACCCGGCGAACATCGCCCCGAAGGGGACCAAGCAGGGGCACTACTTCACCCCCACGCTCGGGGCCTACGACTACTGGGCCATCGACTACGCCTACAACCCGAGCGGCAGCGACGACGAGCTGGCGAAGGTGGCGGGCAAGGTGGCCGACCCGAAGTTGACCTACGCCACCGACGAAGACCTGATGGGCACGAACGACCCGCTGGTGAACCAGTGGGACATGGGGGCCGACCCGCTGCAGTTCGCCAAAGACCGTGCCAAGATGGCGAGCGAACTGATGCCACTGGTGGCCGAGAAGATGGTGGACAAGGGCGAGGGCTACCAGCGGGCGCGGGCGGCGTTCGGCACGCTGTTCAACGTGTACGGCGACTCGGCGTACACGGCCACGCGGTTCGTCGGCGGCAGCAGTTTCCACCGCGACCACAAGGACGACCCGAACGCGCGGGATGCCTTCGTGCCCACCCCGCCGGCCAAGCAGCGTGAGGCGCTCGCGTTCTTGAAGGAGAGCATCCTGACCGACAAGCCGTTCGACTTCCCGCCGGAACTGCTGCGGAAACTGGGGGCGGATCGGTGGGTGCATTGGGGCAACACCCGCACCATGCAAGCGACCGAGTTCCCGGTGGTGGATCGCGCGCTCGGCATTCACCAGACGGTGCTGGACGAACTGCTGAGCGGCGGCACGCTGAGCAACGTGCAGAACTCGGCCCGGCTGCTGAAGGCGGACGACAAGCCGTTGCAGCTCGCCGAAATCTTCCGCGCGCTCTCGGACGCCAGCTTCGCCGACCTGCCGGCGGCCGACGGCAAGGCGAGCGCGGTGAAGTCGTCCGTCATCCGGCGGAACCTGCACCGCGAGTACGTCGGCCGGCTGGCCGGCATCGTCCTGGGCAAGCCGACGGGCAGCGGGCTGTTCCTGCTGTTCGGCGGCGGTGGGAGCGTGCCGCCGGACGCGCGGTCACTCGCCCGGCTGCACCTGAAGGAGGCGGCCAAGCGGATCGACGAGGGGCTGAAGGCGGAGAAGGACGAAACCGAGCGCGCGCACCTGGACGAGTTGAAGGAACAGATCGAGAAGGTGCTGAAGGCGAACGTGACGAGCGACGGGCCGTGACCTCGGTGTGGAACCGAGAACGCAGTGACCGGGTGTTGAACAGGAGCGGCCGGGTTGACCCCGGTCGGCCGCGACCACTTGGACAGCCGGGATCAACCCGGCCGCTCTCGGAGGTGGTTCTCACCCGGTCACTGCGTTACCGGTTCCATTTACACGCACACATCCAGCACCAGGAACAAGTCCGGTTCCGACAAGTACAGCGTGCTCGCCCGCCGCAGCGACTAGATGCGCTCGGCGTGCCACGGGTTTTCGAGCAGCGGCATCGTGTCCGGGT
>JANNVG010000701.1:0-2964 GCA_031414395.1 Fimbriiglobus sp. | reverse complement strand
CGCAGTGACCGGGTGGTTTTGAAGCCACCCGGTCACTGCGTTCCCGGTTCCAGTGACGGTTGTCACCGCCCCGGCACCATCAGGGTGAACGGCCAGACGAACGCCTGGAGGGCGGTCATCGCCCCGACCACGCACGCCAGGATGATGCTGTGCCCGATGACCGCCTTGAAGATGTCCGCCTCCTTGCCGATCTGGTTGGTGCCGGCCGTCGCCACGCAGATGCTCTGCGCGTCGATCATCTTGCCCATCACCCCGCCGGTGCTGTTGGCCGTGCAAATCAGCACCTCCGCCTGCGTGCGGGTCAGGTCGGGCAGCACGCCGGCCTCGTGGATCTGCCCGGCGGTGATCTTCTGCAGGCTGCCGAACAGGGCGTTGCTGCCGGCGTCGGTGCCGGTGAGGAATACGCCCAGCCAGCCGAGCAGGGCGGCGAAGAACGGGTACGCGGCCCCCGTCTCGGCGAACGCCACGCCCAGGACGGCGTCCATGCCGGCGTACTTCGTCACGTAACTCAGGCCGAGCATACAGGCGATGGTCGGGATGGGGATGCGCATCTGGTACACGGTCTTCTTCAGCACCCGCCACAGCACGCCCGGCGAGGTCCACAAGATGACGGCCGAGATGAGTACCGCCGCCACGCACGGCGTCCCCGCCGCCGTCAGCCACTTGAACTCGAACACCGCCTTCTCCAGCCGCTCGTCGCCCGCCGCCCCCGGCTTCTGCAAGCGGTCGGCCCGCTCCACCTGCTTGTGCAGGGACGGCACCTCGATGGGGTAGTACGACTTCACCACGCCCAGGTCGATGGGGCCTTCCTTCTCCATCTGCCGGGCCACGCCGATGAACCCCAGGCAGACCGACATGACCACGAACGGCGACCACGCCTTCACGATCAGCCAGGGCGTCAGTGGCCGGGTGTCTTCGGCCCCGCCGAGCAGCTTCTCCACTTGCTCGAGGGCTTCGGCGGCGTGCGGGTCGGCGGGGGTGGCATTCGTGGGGGTCGGCGTCGCGGCCACCGGCTTCTTCCCCAACTCGTCACTCTTCAACTCCTTCTTCGGCTTCCACACGAACTTGAGGAACAGGGCCAGCGACAGCATGGAGAAGATCGACGCGCCGACGTCGGTGAGGGGCCACACGCTCAGCCCCGGGACCCAGTCGTGCATGGTGGCGAACAGGTACTGGAACAGGGCGAACGACCCGCCGCCGACGAGCAGCGCCGGCCACACCTGGAGCGTCTGCCGCCACGTGCAGAACGTCTTCACCATGTACAGCGGCACGAGCAGCGACAGGAACGGCAACTGGTGCCCGCACATGGTGCTGATGGCGTTCCCTTCGAGGCCGGTCACGTTCGACAGCACGAAGATGGGCGTGCCCAGCCCGCCGTAACACACCGGCGACGTGTTGGCGATCAGGCAAATGACGGCCGCCCGCATCGGGTGCATGCCCAGCCCCGCGAGCATCGCCCCGCAGATGGCCACCGGCGCGCCACTCCCGGCCGCCCCTTCCATGAGCGCGCCGAAGCAGAAGCCGATGAGCACCGCCTGCACGCGGGCGTCGCCGCTCAGCCCGCCGATGCTGCGGCGGATGACGCTGAACATGCCCGTCTCGACGGTCAGGTTGTAGATGAGCATCGCCCCGAACACCGTCCAGCCGATGGGCAGCAGGCCGAAGCACGCGCCGTACACCCACGACGCCAGGGCCTTTTCGACCGGCATGCCGAACGCGATGACGGCCAGCACCACCGCCACCACCGACCCAGCCACCCCCGCCCAACTCGCCAGCCACCGCTTCCGCACGAGCAGGTAGAACAGCACCAGCACCGGCAGCGCGGCGATGATCGTGGACAGGATGCGGTTCAGAAGGGTCGGGTTCAGGGTGAGGTTCTGAACGAACGGGTCGTCGGCGAAGAGCATGGGTGCGACGGGAGAGGGGGTGAGCGGTGGGAGGTGGCGAGAGTGTAAGCGAAGTGCGGCGAAAAGGCGAACGAATGGGACGGCGAGCCGGATGAGCTCTGGTGACGCGCTGGCCCCCCCCACCCGGTTCGGTTGCTCCGCAACCTGAACCGACCTCCCCCGCAAGGGGGAGGTGGCGTGTGGCCGCTTGTCGCGTCGGTGACTGATCGGGAGGACGTTCAACCCCCACCTCCCCCCTTGCGGGGGAGGTCGCCGCACCAAGCGGAGCGAGGGCGGCGGGTGGGGGTGCTTACTCCCATTGGCACGACCTACCGCTCTCCCGCTCGCGGTGGCAGCCACAACCGCACGTCCACGCCGACCATCCCGGCACGCCGGGCCGCTTCCAGGCCGATGTCGGTGTCCTCGAACACCACGCACTCGGACGCCTCCACGTTCAGCCGGCGGGCGGCCTCCAGGAACACGTCCGGGTCGGGTTTGTGCCGGGCGGTGTCTTCGGCACACACCACCGCGTCGAACCAGTCGGCCATGCCCACGACCCGCAGCGTGCGGGCGACCGCGTCCCGATACCCGCCGCTTGCCACCGCCATCGGCAGCTTCCCGCGATACCGCTCGGCGATCTCCCGCACCGGCGCAATGGCCGTCACGTCGCTCAGCATTTCAACGAAGTGTTCCTCCTTCGCCACCGTCAGGCCTTCCACCTGCGTGTCGGTGAGCGGCACGCCGGTCTCGGCCGCGATGATCCGCACGATCTTCGCCGTGGGGATGCCGCCGAGCTGGTAGAAGCGGACTTCGCCGAACGGGATGCCGACGCCGGCCAGGATCCTCACCCACGCCCGGTAATGCACCGGCATGGTGTCGGCGAGGGTGCCGTCGCAGTCGAAGATGAGGGCGGCGGTGTCGGGCGGCGGGGTCCAACTCATTGCGGGTGGCTCGTGGGTGCGGAGAGACGGTTGAGGTACGGGCCGGCGGAGGTGACAGCAACCCGCCGGCCGGGGTATCATGCACCCTGCGTGGTGAACCGGCGGCGTCAGCCGCCTGGGTGATTGCAACCCAGGCG
>JANNVG010000700.1:0-1755 GCA_031414395.1 Fimbriiglobus sp. | reverse complement strand
GGGGTTTTGGCCTGGCGCGGGGGGGCCGGCGCGGGGGGGGGTTTTGGGGGCCGCCCGGGGCGGGGGCCCCGACTTTCTACGAGACGCTACACCCACTCGCGAACCGCTCCAGCCCTCCGCGCGTGCGAGGGGCCAGCCATCCGCACCAGTGGCTCACACAACACGCAGGGGAGGCGGCATGAGCGACACACCCACCGCCCGCCCCTGGCCGTGCCGGACGCGACGGCTGACGCCGGACGAGGTGCTGGTCGAACTGCGTCGGTTTTGTGGTGAGATGATGGGCATCACAGAGGATGAGGTGGCCAGAGCGGTCGTGCCCACCGCGTCCGTCCGAAGTGTCGGCGAACTCGCGCCGGACTTCGACTGGGTTGACTTTGGGCCGTACTTCGGCCTCGACCTGGATCAAGGCTGGTACGACCAGTGGAAGCATGGGCGAAACGTCGGTGAACTGTGTGACGACCTGGCACGCCGTATCGACGTGCCGGTGTTCGAGCCGCTCACCGTGCTGGGGCGAGAGTGCGAAACAGCGGGGGCGTTCCTGGCCATCCGGAACATGCTGGCAGCCGACGGTGCCGACGTGCGGAAACTTGGGCCGTCGTCGTCGGTCGCCACACACCTGCGACGCCACCGTGCGGTTTTCGGCCGAGTGCGGCTGGCCTCAGGCGGGCGGTTGCCACATGTCGAAGTGACGAACCCCTACGCCGGGGTGTTACTGGCGGCCATCGGGCGGGGCGTCGTGGCATACATCGTCACCGCCGTGTTGCGGATGTGTGGGGTGGAGTGGGTATCTGCCCTGCCGTTCGCTCTCGTCGCCGCGCTGACAGTCGGCCTCGGCTTCGCCATCTTCTCCCGCCGTTGGTCCAGCGACCACCCGGCCGACTTCCGCCAACTGGTGTTCCCCCTGCTCGGCCGCAAGCCCCGCACCGCCTAACTCCGGATTCCCCCAATGATCGAGTGCCGCGACCTGACCAAGAAGTACGGCGACCTGTACGCCCTCGACCGCCTCACCCTCAAGCTGGAACAGGGCGACGTGTTCGGGTTCATCGGGCCGAACGGGGCCGGGAAGACGACCACCATGCGGATCCTCGCCACCCTCCTCAACCCGTCGTGGGGCGAGGCGAGCGTGTGCGGGTACAGCATCTACACCGGGTCGAAGGAAATCCGCCGCAGCATCGGGTACATGCCCGACTTCTTCGGCGTGTACGACGACATGAAGGTGATCGAGTACCTGGAGTTCTTCGCCGCCGCGTACCGCATCCGAGGCCCGGAACGCCGCAAGAAGTGCGACCAGGTGCTCGACCTGGTGGACCTCGGCTACAAGCGCGACGCCCTCGTGACGAGCCTGAGCCGCGGGATGACGCAGCGCCTCGGCCTGGCCCGCGTGCTGCTGCACGAGCCGCAAGTGCTGCTGCTCGACGAGCCGGCGTCCGGCCTCGACCCCCGCGCCCGCATCGAGATGCGCGAACTCATCAAAGAGTTGCGGGGGATGAACAAGACGATCATGGTGAGCAGCCACATCCTGCCCGAGTTGGCCGACATCTGCAACAAGATCGGCATCATCGAACGGGGCAAGCTGCTGTTCAACGGCACCACCGCGGAAGCGATCGCCGAGGTGCGGAAGAAGCGGACGTACATCGTGAGCGTGGGCAAGGAGCAGAACGAGATCGCGGCCAAGAAGATCGAGACGATCCACGAGGTGGAGTTGGTGGAGGTGCTGGACGAGGGCGAGCAACTGCGGGAGACCCACCGCGACGG
>JANNVG010000699.1:0-7746 GCA_031414395.1 Fimbriiglobus sp. | reverse complement strand
CCCCTCTCCATGTCATGGAGAGGAGGTGTTCAAGGCGAGAACGTTCCTGTTTCTTTGGCGAAGTGAACCGAGGTGATGCAAGTTGAACACCCCCTCTCCATGACATGGTGAGGGGGCCGGGGGGTGTGGTCTCCGAGGGCGCGCAATTCGGGCGTCTGGTTGCGTATGATGAGCCACGGCCGCCGGCCGTCACGGATCGCCCTGACACGGGCCGGGGGTGCGGCCCTCGGAAGAATTCCCATGTTCGGCCTCGGGCAGAAGAAGAACACCGCCGCGACCGCCGACCGCAGCCGTCTGGTGGGTGTGGATCTGTCGGCCACCCGCATCCGGGCGGTGGCGGCCGGCGTCGGCTCCGTGCGGCCCCTTCACCTGGACGACCCGCACGAAGACCTGCCGCTGTGCGTGTCACTCGACTGCCGCCCGCCGCAGCTCGGTCACGCCGCCCTCGCCCGCATTCGCATTCTCCCCCACGCCGTGTGTGCTAACTTTCTGTCACTCGTCGGCACGGTGAACGAGTGGCGGGGCGAGCGGCTCACCCTCTCCGCCGACACCGCCCTCGAAGAGTGTTTGAAGGCGGTTCGCCCGGCCATCGAAGCCGAGACCGACGCCGCCGGGCTTGTGCTGCCGAGTTACCTGAACATCCGCCAGGTGCGGACGACGCTCGAACTGGCCGCGTCCGCCCGCTGGCCGCTCCGCGGGTCGGCCATGGCCCCGCTGGCCATCGCCAGCCACCGCGCCGCCGGCATGACCGCCGCCGTCCGCGGGGTCGATCCGACCGTGCTGATCATCGACGCCGACGATCACGCCGTGTCCGCCGCCCTCGTTGCCATTGGTACGGACGAGGTGAAGTTGCTCGCGGTGACGGCCGTGCCGAAGACCGGCGTGAAGCTGTGGAAGGACCGGCTGATCGACGGGCTGTCGGACCGCTGCGTGCGGGTGTGCCGCCGCGACCCGCGGGACTCCGCCGCCGCCGAGCAAGACCTGTACATGCACCTGGACGACGCGCTCGATTCGGCACGGGTGGGCCGGCGGGTGACGCTCGGCGTTCGCTCCGAGAAGTGGTATCAAGACCTGACGGTGGCGCCGGACGAGTTCGAAGGCATTTGCGAGCCGGTGAACCGCGTGGCCATCGACGGGCTGAAGCAGTTCCTGTTCTCGGCCCCCGTCACGATCCCCCCGCGGGCGGTCTGGTTGACCTTCCCGGCCGGCCGGCTGCCGGGGCTGGCGGCGAAGATCTACAAGCACTCGCCCGAGCAGACGCAAGTGAGCCTGCTGCCGGCGAACGCCGCCGCCGAAGCCGCCGCCGCGCTGGTGCCTCGGTGGTTGACCGGCCACCTGCCGCGGACGCACCTGGACGCCAGCATCCCGCACGCCCGGCGGATGGACGTGGGGCGGGATTCGGGGGCGAAGGCGTTGCCCGGATGACGAGCCGCGACCGTCAGGGAGCGGGTGATGCGACCCCCGCTCCCTGGCGGTCGCGGCTCGTCGGAACCTATTGAGAACCCCACTCATGCGCACCCGGCACAAGCCGCCCACGCTGGTCAGCATGTGGATGCTGGACGTGTTCTGCTGCGCCCTCGGGTGCATGATCCTGCTGTTCGTGCTGGCCACCGTGCAGGCGCAACTGACGGCCATGCAGGTGCGGCTGCGGACGACGCAAGTGGAGCAGTCGGACGAGCGGGTGCGGGCGCTGACGGCCGAGTTGTCCGCCGCCCGCGACCAGTTCGACAGAACGAGCAAGCAGCTCAACGCCGACATCGAAGACCTGAAGGGCAAGCTGGCGGTGACGACGGCCGACCGCGACAAGACGGCCCTCGCCCTGAAGGACGCGAACGCCGACCTGACCGCCACGCGGGACAAGTTGACCACCGTCAAAGCCGACCTGATTTCGTCCGCCACCATGGAGAAGCAGCTTCAAGACGAGTTGCAAAAGAAGGCGGAGCGGGTGGCGAAACTCGACGACACGCTGGCCAAGGAGCGGGCGGAGGAAGACCGGCTGCTGAAGCTCATCCGCGGCTTGCAGCAGTCGGCCGACGAGATGAAGAGCGCGAAGAAGACGGCCGACGACGCCCTCACCGACCTGAACGCCAAGTACCGGATGCTTCAGAAGGAATCGACCGACACCGCCGCCGCGCTCAAGGCGACTGGCAAGATCGAGGAGGAACTGGTCGCCGCCCGCGGGGTGATCAAAGACTTGCAGAAGAAGAACGACGACCGCAACGCCACCATCATCGACCTGGAGAACAAGAACCAGGGGCTGAAGGACAAGACGGACAAGCTGAAGGCGGAGAGCGAGAGCCGGTTCGCGGGCGTGGCCATGACCGGCAAGAAGGTGGTGTTCGTGGTGGACATCTCCGGCAGCATGACGCTGGTGGAGGAGAAGAAGGCGGACAAGAACAAGTGGCCCGGCGTGGTGAGCACCGTCGGCAAGGTGATGCGGAGTCTGCCCGACCTGGAGAGCTTTCAGGTGGTGGTGTTCAGCCGCACGGCCAAGTACCTGATCGGGAACGGCGAGTGGCAGCCGTTCAAGGGCGCGGAGAGCGTGAAGGACGTGACCGACAAGTTGACCGCCACCGACCCGGCCGGCGACACGAACGTGTACGACGCGCTCGACCTGACGTTCAAGCTGCGGGCGGGCGGGCTGGACACGGTCTACCTGTTCTCCGACGGCCTGCCCACGAGCGGCAGCACCGGCCTGACCCCGGAGCAGGAGCGCCCGCTGACGGGGGACCAGAAGGTGGCACTGCTGGCCCGCCACGTGCGGACCGTGTTGAAGGACGTGTGGAACGGCGGGGACGCGGGCAAGCGGGTGCGGGTGAATGCCATCGGCTTCTTCTACGAGTCGCCCGAAGTGGGGGCCTTCCTGTGGGCGCTCGCCCGCGAGAATGACGGCAGCTTTGTGGGGATGAGCAAGCCGTGACGGGTGGTCCGTTCGCCCACCTCGTGGTCGTGTCGGAGTTCACGCTTCAGAGTGATTCTGGTCAAGCGCCAAGCCGAAGCGTGAACCCCAACCCGGCCTGCCGCAATGGCCCGCGCGTGCCGCTCGACAAGCGGCACCAACTTTCAGGACGTGACCCGATGGCCGACACCGGCAAGCGCCGCGACGACTGGCGGACGAGCCGCCCGAACCTGCCCGGTCGGCCGGCGACGGGCAAGGGCAAGACCGTCCGACGGGTCGCGCTCGCCGCGGTGGTGGTCGCCCTGCTCGTCGGGCTGGTGCTGAGTCTGCCGCTGTTCGTGAACAAGTCCCGCGAGCCGATCTGCTTCGCCGTGCCGGTCGTCGAGTACCACAAGCTGCGGGACAGCCGCTGGCCGCCGAACTCGTGGGCCGAGTCGGACGCGCACGGCCTGCGGGATCGCTTCGAGGGCGACAGCGCGCAGGCGTTTCAGCACCAGGAGAAGGCGGCGCTGGTCCGCGAACTGGCGAACGCCGTGAAGCGGGCCGACGACGAACAGCGCCCGCTGGTGGTGTACGTCACCGCCCTCGGCACCGTAGCGAACGACACGCCGTACCTGTTGCCCGCCGACGCCCGCCCGGACGACCCGTCGTCGTGGCTCACTTTGGAAGACGTGCTCGACCCGGTGCGCCGCGGAAGTACCCCGCGGCTGGTGGTGCTCGACGTTCGCCCGGTGCGGTCGTCGCGTGCCGCCCTGCCGACGAACGACGTGAACGAACTGCTCGACGCCAAGCTGATCTCGAAACACGATGCCAACGACCTGCCGTTACTCGTGCTGACCGCGAACACGCCCGCCGCCGGCCCGCTGAATTTACCCACCGTGAAGCACACCGCCTTCGGGCTGGCACTCGACCGCGGGATGAGCGGTGCGGCCGACGGCTGGCTGCCGAACGAGAAGCCGAACCAGGAACTGACCGCCCGCGAGTTGGCCGCCTATGCCCGCGAGACCACGCACGCCGCGACCGGCGGCACGCAGCGGCCGCAACTGTACGGCCACGGCGCCGACTTCCGATTGCTCACGCTGCCGCCGGATCGCCCCGCGCTGCCCGAACCGGAACGACTGGCGTACCCGAAGTTCCTCGCCGACGCCTGGGCCGACATCGACAAGGCCCGCGCCGCCGGCCTGCCCGGTCGTGCCCCCCGCGCGATGCGACAGCAGACCGACGCGGCCGTGGACGCCGACCGCGGGTGGCTGTGCGGCACGAGTGAGGCCACGCTGAAAGATCGCTTCGACGGCACGTTCACCGCCTTCCGCACCGAGCTAGCCGGCGAAGCACTCGCGTCGCCGAAAGTGCCGGTGTCGTCCGTCGCCCGCGCCCGGCTCGTCGTCCCCGATTTCGAGGCGCAGGTGAAGGCCGCCGGTGTCGCCCTTCAGCCGCTGCTCGACTTCTTAAAGTCCGACACCCTCGCCGACGCGCGGAAGGCGAAACCGGGCGAGGTGAACGGCATGATCGAGGCCAAACTCGGCGAGGTGAAGCTGGCAGACACGGTGCCGTTCGCGGCGGTGGCGGCGGTGCTGTGGGCGTCGGCCGTGGAGACGCCGCAGGTGGGGCATGTCCGCACGCTGCTCGACATCGCCAACAAACTGCCGCTGACGAAGAAGCCCGCATTGGCCGAACTGGCCGCCCTGCAACTGATCGCCGCCGTGCCCGACAACCGCGAGGCGAAGGCCATGGCCGACGCCATCCCCGCGTGGCTCGACGCCACCGCCGCGGCCGAAGCCGCCGTGCTGTTCGACGCCCGCGGTCTGCCGCTGGTGAAGGGCCGGTTGGAGAGGGCGGAGAAGGTGTACCGCGAGGAGGCGGTTGCGCTGGTCGATCCGGATGTCACGCGGGTGCGGTTCGCGCGGGTGGCGGAGAACCTGCGGGCGGCGCAGGCCGAGTACGGCACGGTGCGGGAGGAAGCGGCCGTGGCGAGCGAGGCGTGGCAGCGCGTTTCGGGCGCTCGTGCGGCGCTTGCCGATCTCGCCGACCGTTACCCGCACGAGTTGACCCGTCCGGCCACCGGCCGGGAATGTTCCCTCACCGAATTGACCGATGCCTTTTCTAGCGTCGTGGCGCACCTGACGGCCCCGTCCGCCGACTTCGCCAAGCTGAAGCGCGATTCGTCCACGCTCCAGACTCGGTACCAGGCGGTGTTCGCCCCGGTGAAGTTGCCGTCGGCGGGGGCGACGATGCCGGAGTCGGCGCTCGACTGGCCGGGCTGGACTGCGGCCGAACGCAAGGCGGTGGCGGACCGCCTTCAGGATGCGTGCGGCGAAATGCTGGCCAAGTGGCCGACTGGTTCGACCGGCCGCGACTTGCCAGTGCCGAAGAAGGCCGGCCGCGACGTGTTCGGCGAATCCGTCCGCGACCTGCGGAACCGGGCCGACCTGATCCGCGTGTGGGACGAGCCGCGGGCGAAGGTGATTCGCCAAGTGTTGACGGACGACCCGCTGCCGGCCGAGCGGTTCAGCCGGCTGGCGGCGGAGGTGACGGCCGAACTCCGCACCGAGCCGCGGAAGCGGTTCGACGCGAGCGAGTCGGTTCGCCCGCTGATCGGGTGGGCCGTGCCGACCGACGACCTGCCGGCGCTGCCCGCCGGCAACCCCGCGCGGTCGAACCCCGAGGCGGTGGCCCGCCGCGACGCCGAGGCCACGCTCGGGCGGTGGGTGGCGGCCGAGCGGCACGGCCGGCTGAACAAGGAGCTTCAACGCCTCGACGACCCGTCCGAACCGGACGGACCGCGGGGCAAGCGGTTCGTGCCCGCCGCCACGCGGTACAAGGCGGTGGCCGACCTGTTCCCGTAAACCTCTCGCGAGGATTTCCCGTGCGTCCCGGTCTGTCGTCTGTCGCCACCCTGATGGCGTTCTCGCTGGCCGGAGTGCCGGCCTTCGCCCAACTCACCGTCTCCCCCCAACTGTCCGAGTCGGCGCTGACTGAAGCCGACTTCCAGAAGCAGTTCGAGAACCAGCAGAAGCTGACCGTGCAGGTGCGGCCGAACGGGGCCGACGCCGGCGTGTACTTCGCTTACGCCAAGAACACGCACCCGACGCAGGACCGCACGCTGGTGGTCGAACTCCGCGGCGGGGCGAAGGGCGAGCTGCTGGCCGAAGGGCGGGCCGAGAAGGTGCCCGCCGGCAACTGGAAGGTGGTCCGCTTCACCAAGCCGCCGGCCCCGCCCGCTCCCCCGCCGCCGGCCGCAGCTCCCGGCACTGTCGCCGCGCCGACCGAACCGCCCCCGGCCGGCGTCCCCGTCGCCCGCGGCGGCAAAGGCTTCTCGCTCACCATGAAGCTGTTCGACATCGACGACAAAGGCGCCCGCAACGAGGTGAAGGCCGCCGCCGTGCCAGTCGAGCAAACGCTCCTCGTCGAGTTCATGAAGCCGACCGAGTACGTGACCGTCGGCGACCTGTTGAAGGGGAAGGACAAGTCCGCGACCGTCGAACTCACCCCGGCCAAGAGCGGGAAGAGCACGGCGAAGATCACGTTCCCCGGTCAGAAGGACGGCCTGCCGCCGGCCGGCGTGGTCGGGCTGTTCGCGGTCACGCTCGACCCGAAGGCGGACGGCGGCAAGGCGGTCAAGCTCGGCGGGCTGTTCCCGAACGGGCTGGTGCCGTTGCACCTGGCCATCGACGGCGTGGAGCGGGTGGCGGTGTACGACCCGGCGGCTTCGGCGGCGGACAAGAGCGAGGTGAAGGCGCTCACCGAGCGGCGGGTGCGGGTGGTGCCGGTGGGCGTGGCGAACGTGACGAAGCCGACCGCCGCGTACACCGTGCGTGTCGAGACCGACAACGCGAAGGCCGACGACACGCTCGAACTGCGGGTTCGCCGGCAGGGCGACACCGAGGCGAGCGACGAGGTGACTCTGCTCGGCGGCCCGCGCGACGAAAAGCTGTGGGTGGACGCGGCCGAACCGACCAAGCAGGGCCTCGGCTTCGCCACCAAGACGAGCGACTGGGTGAAGGTGCTCGACCTGTCGGCCGCCCGCGGCGACATGGAGATTGAAGCGGTGTTGAAGCCGAAGGACTCGGCGCGCGTGGCGGACTGGGCGAAGGGGCCGTTGAAGGTGGTGGTGGACGCCGAAGCGCCGGCGGTGACCGGCACCCTGGAGGTGGGCGACCCGACCAAGCCGAAGGAGAAGCTGCTGAAGGGCGCGTCGCTGCCGGTGCGGGCGACGGTGAAGGACGAGGGCGGGGCGGGCGTGAAGCAGGTGACGTTCGTGCTGTTCGGCAAGCTGCAACCGGACGGCACGCTGCCGCCGGACGCCATCACCGCCGACGGCGTGCGGGTGGCCAAGATCGACCCGAAGACGAAGAAGCCGAGCGCCACCGAGTTCACCGACGTGTGGACGGCCGACCTGACCCCGCCGGACAAGAAGGGGAAGTATCAGATCGCGGCCGTGGCCACCGACAACGCCGGCAACGCCAGCAAGGTGACGAAACAGGACCCGAACGTGAAGGTGATCGAGCTGGTCGACCCGGCGGCGACGGCACCGGCCGTCCCCCGCGGGTCGATCGCCGGCATCGTGATTCACGGCGGGGTGCCGCAGCCGGGGCTGAAGGTGGTGGTGGGCGGCGCGGACGGCAAGGCGAAGGCGGTGGCCGAGACGGACGCGAAGGGGCGGTTCTGCATCTCCGAAGTGTTGCCCGGCGCGTACACCGTACTCACGCTGAAGACGGACACGAACAAGGGGCTGGCCAGTCAGGCCGACGTGACCGTCGAGTCGGAGAAGGTGGCGAAGGTGACGCTGGAGTTGGTGCGGAACAAGTGACGGGTGCCTTCGAGTCAGGCGAGCCGTGCTCCGTCAG
>JANNVG010000698.1:0-5758 GCA_031414395.1 Fimbriiglobus sp. | reverse complement strand
GTTTGCGCCCCTTCCCCCCCTCCTGGGGGTTGCGTCCACACCCGTCCCCCCCCTGTGGCCGCGACGAACACCCAGGCACTCCCCCACATCCTGAACATCTCCTTCCCCGGCTGTCGGTCGGAGGTGCTGCTCATGGCCCTCGACCTGGCGGGGGTGCAGTGCAGCACCGGCAGCGCGTGCAGTAGTGGGTCGCTGCTGCCGTCGCCGGTACTGGCCGCGATGGGCGTGCCGCCGGCCGTACTCGAATCGGCCATGCGGTTCAGTTTCGCCCCGAGTCAGTCGGTCGCGGACGTGGAGTGGGCGGCCGACCGCGTGGCCGAGTGCGTGCGACGGCTGCGGGCGTGAGGTCCGCGACTGCCCTTCGACACTTCGACTCGGCCTAGACCGCCACTTCCCCCCCTGCTATGTGCCCCCCCCGACCGCCCGGAGGGACACCCCCATGCGCCGACTGCTTGCCCTGTTGTTCGCCGTTGCACTGTGCTCGCCCGCCCTCGCCTTCCTGCCGCCGAACTACGAAGACGCCCCGCTGCGGGCGGTGTGCGCCGTGGACCGCCTGCACGTCGTCGCGGTGGGCGATCACGGCGTGGTGTGGCAGACGCTCGACGGCGGCAAGACGTGGGACCGCATGAAGAGCGGGAGCAAAGCCAGCCTGCGGGCGGTCTGCTTCGTGAACGAGCTGCAAGGGTGGGCGGTCGGCCGCACCGAGCGTGCCAGTGACACCAGCATCGGCACCGTGCTGAAAACCGACGACGGCGGGCTGACGTGGAGCGAGGCCACCGACAGCCCGCTGCCGGGGCTGAACGTGGTGAAGTTCTTCGACGAGAAGACCGGCATCGCGGCCGGCGACGGCACGTTCGCCGCCCCGAGCGGGCTGTTCGCTACCGCCGACGGCGGCAAGACGTGGCTGAGCATCCCCGGTTCACGGGCGACCAGTTGGACGTGCGGGCAGTTCACCAACTTGAGCACGGGCATGTTGGTGGACGCCGACGGAAAGGTCCACAGTTATGAACGTGGCAAGTTGAAGGAGTGGGAGTTTTCACTCTCCACCCCGGTGCGTGCGGTGTACGGCGACCATCCGAGAATGGTGTATGTCGGCGACTACGGGCGGGCGGAACTCGGCAACGAGAGGGCGGCGACGACTTGGCCCAACTGGGACAATGCGGCAAGAGATGTGCGGAACCTGAACCTGCACACGGTGACACGGCACGGCAAAACGTTCTGGGCGGCCGGTTCGCCGGGGGCGGTGGTGATGCGGAGTACCGACGAGGGCAAGTCGTGGGACACTTTCAAGAGCGGCTGGAACCTGCCGCTTCACGCACTGGCCGCGGCGAACGAGAGCGACGTGTTCGCGGTCGGTGAACTCGGGGCGATTCTGAAATCGGCCGACGGTGGGAAGACGTGGACGCTGCAACGCGCCGGCGGTCAACGGTCGGCGGTGCTGTTCGCCCACGCCTTCGCCAAGAACGTGCCGCTAGACGTGATGGCCGCACTCGGCGGGCGTGACGGCTACTTCACCGCCGCGACCACGTTCTGCGACTCCGACGATTTCCGCCTGAGTGCGGCCGTGCGGATGGCCGGCGGGGTGGGTGCCGAGAGCGGCCGGCGGTTCACCGTGCCGAGCCTGCTGGCTGACGCCAAGCCGGAGGAGTTACTCGCCCACTGGGGCAAGGACGCCGAGGAAAAGCTGGTGCGGCAACTGGTGCTCGCCTTCCGCATGTGGCAGCCGGAAGTGGTGGTGTCGGACTTCGTGAGCACGACCACCGGCCCGGCCGAACAACTGGTGCTGCGGGCCGCGCAGAAGGCGTTCAAGCTGGCCGAAGACCCGAAGGCGTACCCGGAACAGATCGAGACACTGGGGCTGAAACCGTTCGGGCCGAAGAAGCTGTACGCCATGTGCCCGATGGCCGACGCGCACGTCAAGATCGATCAGACCACGTTCGCCCGCACCCTGGTGGACACCCCGCAGGGGTACACCGAAAACGCCTTCGGCGTGCTCGGCGACAAGCTCAGCCCGCCGGCCGCCCGCGGGTTCGTGCTGGCCTCGCACCGCGTGCCCGGTTGCGAGAAGCACACCGACCTGACGACCGGGTTCGAGTTCGCCGAAGGGGGCGCCGCCCGGCGGAAGCTGCCGCAGTTCGGCGGCGGCTTCGAGGAGGCGTTCAAGAGCGCGAAGGCGGCGGCGGACCAGCGGCGGACGCTCGAAGCCGTGCTGCTCGGGGCGGACACTTCGATCAAGCTGGAAATGGCCGTCGGGCAGGTGAGCCGAGCGCTGCACAAGATGCCGGACGACTTCGCGTGTCGCACGGCGGTCGGCCTGGGTCGGCAGTTGGCGGAGCAAGGCAAGTGGACCGCCGCCCGCGAGATGCACCTGATCGCCGCGCGACGGTACGGCAGTTTCGCCGAAGCGAACGAGGCCGTGCGGTGGCTGGTGCGGCACTACGCCAGCGGGGAAGCGCGGCGGCGGGCGGACGCGACGAGCAGCGGGAACGACGTGGTGATTCAGGCCGGCGGCCCGCAGCCGATCAAGTTCAGCGACGGCGAGACGGCCCAAGTGTGGGCGAAGGGCTGCCTGGATTTGGAAGCGAAACTGAAGGCGTTCGGCACGACGGCCGACCGCGACCCGGCGGTCATGCTCTCGACGCTGGGCGCGAAGCGGGCAGCCGGCCGCACCGCCGACGCCGCCGAACAGGTGGCCGCGTACTTCAAGACGGCGAGCGGGGCGAAAGACCTGAAGCCGGGCGAAGACCTATGGCGGGACTGCATCGCCGCCGAACTGTGGCTGAACAACCGCGAGGCGGTGGCCCAACCGAAGCCGTTCGCCCTGTGCCCGAAGGCGACCGCCCGCCCGCACCTGGACGGCAAACTGGACGACGACTGCTGGAAGGGCATCAAGCCACTCGGCCTGGATGCCACCAGCGGGGACGGGATGAAGGAGTACGGCACGAAGGCGTACTTCACCTGCGACGACGACTACCTGTACTTCGCGGTGGAATGCACCCACCCGGCGGGCAAGGGGCAGCCGAAGGCGGAGAAGCGGCGGCGGGACGACGACCTGCGGGGCAAGGACCGCGTGGACATCGTGCTCGACCTGGACCGCGACTACCAGACGTACTACCGCCTGCAAGTCGATCAGCGGGGGTGCGTGGCCGACGACTGCACCGGCGACGCGACGTGGAACCCGAAGTGGTTCGTGGCGACCGAGCCGACCGACACCGGGTGGACGGCCGAGATCGCGATTCCCCGCACCGAGTTGACCGGCGGGGCGTTCAAGCCTGGCACCACGTGGGGCATGAACGTGACGCGGGTGGTGCCGGGCGTCGGCTGCCGCACCTGGAGCGGCCCGGCCGACGCCACCCCGCGGCCGGAAGGCCTGGGGCTGATGCAGTTCCACGAGCGGAAGTGAATCTTGGAACCGGGGGAGCACGGAGCCGGGGGGGTGGTGGGACACCCCGGGACCGGAGTGCCCGGGTGAGCATTCGCCCACCGGGTCACTCCGTCCCCGGTTCCAGTTCACCCGGTCACTCCGTTCCCGGTTCCAATCCGTCACCCGGTTCCAGGTCACTTCACCCGGCTGAACGTGACCGTCTTGCCGATCTCTTCGATCTCCATGGTCATCTCGTCCCCGTCCAGGGTCGGCTTCCGCACCACGGTGCCGGACTCCTTGCCGCGGATGGTCAGCTTGCCCTTCTCCATCTTCCAGGTGCCGGTGTCGGACGCCTTACTGCTGCCGAACTCGCTGCTCACCACGCTCTCCGACTCGAACGTGCCGTCCTTGGCGAACTCGATCACGCTGGAGATTTTCAGCCCGTTCACGAAGGTGGTCATCTTCCACTTGCCGATCACCGGCTCGGCCACCGCCACCGCCTTCTTGTCCACCTTCACGCCCAACTTCTCGGCCGCCTTGAAGTCGTCGTCGGCCGCGTTCGCCTGCCCGTTCGCCTGGTGGGCCAGCCCCCGCTCCAGGTAGTCGTACCCGCTCTTGCCGGCGTTCAGGTCGATGGCCTTGGTGCAGTCGTCGATGGCCTCCTTGTAGTTCTTCAGCTCCCGCTGGGCGACCCCGCGGCCCTGGTGGGCCATGGCCACGTCGGCCGCCTTGCCGCGGTCGCCGAACGCCTTGATGGCCTCGGAGAACACCTTCACCGCCGACTTGAACTCGCCGCCCGCCAGCAGGGCGATGCCGGCCCGGTTGAGGAACACCGGGTTGCCCCACTTGTTCGCCGCCTCGACGAACACCTCGGCCGCCTTGACCGACTGCCCGAGGCGGACGAGCGAGTTGCCCAGGCCCATCACGTGCCCGGGGTTGGCCGGGTCCAGGTCGGCGGCGGTGGCGAAGTCCTTGGCCGCGTCGGCGTACTTCTTCTGGCTGAAGCGGGCCTCGCCGCGGTTGGCCCACAGGATCGCCCGCTTGTCGTCCTTCTCGACCGCCCGGCCGAAGTCGGCCTCGGCCTCGTCGTGCTTGCCGGCGTTGAACTGCGTCAGCCCCCGCTGGTTGTACCCCTCCCACTGGGTCGGGTCGGAGCGGATGGCGGCGGAGAAGTCGGCCATGGCCTCGTCCGCCTTGCCGAGCGCCCGCAGGGCCACCCCGCGGGCCACCCGATAGTCGTACCGCGTGCCCTCCTGCTTGATGGCCGCCGACAGGTCTTCCAGCCCGGTGCGGGGGTCGCCGTTCTCGGTGAACGCCTTGCCGCGGAGGTACAGGGCCTGGCCGCTCTTCTCGTCCTTGTCCAGGGCGGCCGAGAAGTCCTTGATGGCCGCGTCGTTCCGCCCGGCCTTCAGCTTCCGCTCGCCGCGGGCGACGAACTCCTTCGCCCCCTTCGGCGCCACCAGCGATTCCACCTCGCCCAGGTACGCCTTCAGCTCCTTCACCGACACGTGCATGGCCACGTTGATGGCCTTCAGCTTGTGGGCGCAGTGGACGCCCACCAGCAGGCCGGACTCGTCCACCACCGGGGCACCGCTGTTCCCGCCGTTCGTGCTGGCGTCGCTCAGGATGTGCCGCACGCCCTTCCCGCGGTTGTCTTGCGGGCCGACCGTGCGGACCTCCCCGTGAACCCCGCCCCACACCAGCCCGTCGCCGCCGTTGGTGAACCCGCCGATGGTGCGGATGCGGTCGCCCTCGTCCGGCTCGTCGGCGGCCAGCTTCAGCTCCTCGGCGTCGGCCGGCAGGCTGTCCAGTTGGATGACGGCCAGGTCGCGGGCCGGGTCGCGGTCGACCACCGTCGCCTTCACCCCTTTCACCTTGGCGTAGTGGGCCTCCTCGCGGATCAGCTTGCCGTCCTTGAACTCCGGGAAGATGACCCACACGGTGTCCGTCCCTTCGACCACGTGGTCGTTCGTCACCATCAGGCGGCGGGCCTTGTCGATGATGCCGCCGGTGCCGTGGCTCATGCCGCCGTTCGCCTCGAACCGCACCCACCCGCTGCACTTGAGCAGCTTGGCGTGCAGCTCCTTGCTGGTCAGCTTCTTGGCCTCCGGCACGGCGTTCTGCGGCTGACGGTCCTGGGCGACGGCGACCGCGGGGGTGGCGAAGGTGGCGAAGCAGGCGGCCCCGCCGACGAACAGGTTGGCGGCCAGGGTGCGGATCGTGCGGGTCATGACTCTCTCCGGTTGGGGGGTGGTGTCTTGTTCAGACACCCCCCGTACAGAGCCGGCAGGTGGGTGTGACGGGGAATTTCGGTAATTTGACTTCACCCTTTTCGCCGCGACCCCAGGGGGCGAACACGCGCTCGGTCGCAGTGGCCGCGGCGTCTTCGTACGG
>JANNVG010000697.1:0-4123 GCA_031414395.1 Fimbriiglobus sp. | reverse complement strand
CCCCACCGTTTGTTTGTGTTGGGTTTTGCCGGGGGGGGGGGGGGGGGGGGGTCGGGCTGGGGGGGGGCCGGGCCCCCCCGGCCCGGGGTTGGGTTCGTGCCAACCCAGCCGGGGCGGTTCGCCACCACTACAATCCCCGTGCCGACTCCGGAGGTGTGGCCGTGTTCACTGTCGTGTACCGCGTCGTGTTGGCGGGCGTGTGGCTGGTGGTCGGCGTGGGCATGTTGTTCCGCCAAGACCTGGTGCCGGCCAACATGATCGCCGGCCGTGACGCCGTGACCGTCACCCTCATGGGGCTGCTGGCGGTGCTGCTGTCGGCGTACAACGTGCTTCGGCTGGTGGCGCACCTGCGGCGGCAGCGGGCGCGGGCGCGGGTGGCCGCCAACCCGCTGTCCCAGCCGGCCGCCGCACCCCGCGAGCGGGAGTACATCCCCGAGCTGGACTTCACCAAGAGCGGCCCGCCGGACGAGCCGCGACCGCCGGGCAGCGGGTGAAGTCCGCCCGTGCTACGCCGCGGCACTCACGGCCAGTCGCCCCGCCATCTCGTTCAGCCCGCGAAGGTCCAGCTTCCCGTTGCCGAGGGCGGGGAACGCTTCCACCACGAAGCAGTCTCGCAGGTCGGGCACCCACAGGTTCGGCAAGCCCTTCACCCGCAGCTTGTCGAACGCCTCCTTCAGCTTCGCCCCCCACTCGGCCAAGTGCAGCACCACCAGCCGTTCGCCGCGCTTCACGTCGGGCACGGCCGCCACCGCCACCGCCCGATCCGCCGGCATCCCCAGCACCTCGTGGATCTCGTCCTCCAGCCGTTCGAGCGGCACCATCTCACCGCCGATCTTGGCGAACCGCGACAGCCGCCCGGTGATGCGGATGAACCCGTCGTCCTCCACCCGCCCCACGTCGCCGGTGAGATACCACTCGCCGGCCATCACTTGCGCCGTCCGTTCCGGCTGGTGAAGATACCCCAGCATCACGTTCGGCCCCTTCACGCCCAGCACGCCCTCTTCGCCCACCGGCAGCAGTTGCTTCGTCTCGGCGTCGAACGTCCTCACCACCACGCCGGGGATCGGCTGGCCGATGGTGCCCAGGCAGTTGGCCAGTTGCGTGTGCCCCTTCACCGTCACGTCGGGCAGGTTCGCGCCCACCACCGGCGACACCTCCGTGCAGCCGTACCCTTCGAGCAGCAGCGTGCCGAACCGCTCGCGGAAGTCGTGCTGCACCGCCACCGGCAGCTTCTCCGCCCCGCAGATGAACAGCCGGCAACTGGCGAAGCTGTCGGGCGCCGCCCGCCGGATGTAGAACCGCACGAACGTGGCCGTGCCCAGCGCGATGGTACACTGCCACCGCTTGGCCAGCTCGCCCACCTCCTTCGCCGCCCGCGGGTCGGGGTAGTACACGCTCATCATGCCGATGCTGGCCGGCGCCCACAGGCAGACCGTGTACCCGAAGCTGTGGAAGAACGGCAGCGTGCAGAGCATGCGGTCTTGGCGGGTGAAGTTGACGCCCAGTTGGAAGCCGTCGGCGTTGCTCGAAATGTTCCGCAAGCTCAGCATCACGCCCTTCGGCTCGCCCGTGCTGCCGCTGCTGAACACGACGGTGAGCAGGTCGTCCCACTTGAACCGCCGGCAGTTCAGCACCACGCGGTCGAGGAACCAGCCGGGCAGCAGGATGATGAGGACGAACCGCCACAGCTTGGCGAACGACGAGATGCCGGCGAGGGCGTCTTCCAGGTAGATCACTTTCACGTCCGACGGCGGCAGCGGCAGGCGGTCCACGAACCGCTTGGCGGTGATGATCGTCTTCAGCCCGCTCTGGCGGATGGCGGCCAGCACGCTCGAGTCGCCGGCGGTGTAGTTCAGGTTGACCGTGGTGCGGTGCAGGAAGGCCAGGGCGAAGTTGGCGAACGCCGACCCGAGGCCGGTCGGCAGCCAGACGCCGACCGTCTTCTCGTCGGCCGGCAGGTTATTCTTTAACCACCCGGCCAGACTCCACGCCCCGACGAGAGCCTTCGGCCACGTCAACACGCGGTCGGTGCCGCTGGTGGCGTCCACAAATCCCACGCGGAACAGGTTGCTCTTGCGAGCCGCGTACCGCACGAACCCGGCGTGAACGGGGATGACGTACTCGCTCTGGAAGATGCCGCAGTCGGCCATCGTCTCGACCACCGCGGCCCGCACCTCGGCGACACTCGGTGTGCCGGTCATCGGCTTGCCGAAGCAGACGGCCACCCGCCGGCGGAGTTGCAGCGGCCACTTCCAGATCATCCGCCCGCCGTGGTAGCTGAAGATGCTCCCCCACACGTTCCACAGGGCGACGGGCACCACGGGCACGGGCTTGTCGGTGTTCGCCAGCACCCGCTCGATGCCGCGGCGGAAGGGCAGCATCTGGGCGTTGCGGGTGAGCCGCCCCTCGGGGAACACGAGCACGCATTCGCCGCGGTTCAGGGCGGCGGACACTTTGTCTAATGCTGACGCCAGCGCGTGCGGGGCGGTGGTGCGGGAGATGAACACCGTGCGGTGCCGCACGAACGACAGGAGGAACCGCAACACCGGGTTCCGCCGGTACTTCTCCCACAGCACGAACGTGACCGCCCGCGGGCACGCCACCCAGATGAGGAGCCAATCGACGTAGCTGACGTGATTCGACACGAGCAGCACGGGGCCGGTGCGAGGGACGTGCTGGCGGGCGTGGGCGTGGAAGCGGTAGAGCACCCGCGCCAGCAGCCACCAGACCGGCCGGAGCACGGGCGGGAAGAGCCACGCGACCGCCGCGTACAGCAGCACGTAGGCGACCAGCCCGACGGGGGTCATCCACCACTCGAAGGTCATCGCGGCACCGCACGGGGAGAGACGTGGGGATGTTGTGCCCGGAAGTGGCGGGGGTGTCAACCCGCGAAAGGCGAACCCGGCCCCCGTATCAGTCTTTCTTCTTCGGCTTCGCGGTCGGGTCGATGATCCCCTTCAGATCCCAGACGATGATTTCGTTTTTCTCACGGCAGTCGAATGTACACGCGAGCAGGTTAGCGGACGGCGAATAACTCAGGGAACTCACAGTGGCCCGTTCCTTCTTCATCTGGGTTGCCCACTCGTTGGTCGTCAGGTCGTAGATGGCAAACGCGCCTTTCGATTTGAATGGATTAATACCTTTTGAACTAAATGGGTCAAGACCGTCGAGAATGCTTTGTTTGGCTCCGCCTATGAACAGATACCTGTCGGACGGGCTAAACTTGCAGGTGACCGGACGGAGCGGGCAGTCCTTGATGGTGCGGCTCTTGCCAGTGGCAACATCGGTGATGATCACCACCCCGTTATCGGGATCTGCGAACCCATACTCGCCTCCGGCGTGCGAGGCGGCGAGTTGATGCCGAGAGTTAGCCAAAGATTTGGCCGGGTCGATCACCATGGTGAATGTTCCGTCCGTCAAATCGGCCGCGTACAACACAGACCGGACTTTGATAACGTTTGGCTTGTCGGCTGGGGTCGTCGAGAGGCTTGCGGCGACCGCCAGTTTGGAAGTGCCCGGCACGGGTTGGAGGTCGAGCACCAGCCCTTCATCCGGGCACGTCAGCTTCTTCACCAGTTTGTCCTTCTCCGCGTCCCATACGACGATGCTCCCGTCGGAGGAGGCTGACACGAGTTGCTTCTTCTCCGGGATGTATTTGATCACCGTCGCCTCGCCCACACTTTTGTCATTATGCACGTACAGTTTCGTCCGCTCCCCGGTGGCTGCGTCAATGCGGTACACCGCAGAGAAACAAATTGCGTAGAGACACTTGCCGTCGGACGACCAGACCACGCCGTACAGGCCCTTGGGTTCGGACAGAACCGTCGCTTCCTTCTTCGTCACGTCCCACAGGACGAGCTTTTCCCCATCTTGGATGTAGGCCAGCCGCTTGCCGTCTGGGGAGAACTCGGCGTCACTGGCCATTTCCTTGCCCAGTTTGATCGTGGCGTACACCGCTGGCTCCTTCGGTGGCAGGGCGGCGGCCGGCAGGGTGGCGAGCAGGGCGACGAGCAGGATGTGGGCGGGCATGGGGGCCTCCGAGCGTGCCGCGGATTTGATGCGGCGATGTTGTGCCCGGAAGTGGCGGGGATGTCAACCCGCAAGTTAGCCCGACGCGCGAGCG
>JANNVG010000696.1:0-2615 GCA_031414395.1 Fimbriiglobus sp. | reverse complement strand
GCCGCCTCTTCGCCTTCGGCGAACATCACGTCGGTGCGGTAGATGCGCTCGCGGCGCAAGAACGACTCCAGCACCTTCCGCCGGCCGGCACGATAATCCGCGTCCGGCACCCAGGCGTATTCTTTGCGGATGTCGGCGGCGTACCGGGAGTACCGTTGCTCCGCGGCTCCCAGGATGGCCAGGTCGGCATCGTGCAAAACGTCGAAGTCCGTGCCACTGAAGCCGGTCGCGTCGAAGTGGGCCGTACTCTCGACCAACTCCGCCACGTGCAACGCCACCTCCCCCGCCACGCCCACCGCCGACAACTCCCACACGGCCAACTCCCTGCTCCGCTTCTCGTTGTCCTTCGCCGTCGGGTCGTACACGGCGTCGTGAAACCACACCGCCAGTTGCACCGTCGGCCCGCCCTTCAACCGCGACACCACCCGCAGCACCTCGCCGACGTGCTCCAAGTTGTGGTAGTGCCGGTGCGGTTCGGAGTACGCCGTCACCAGCCGGTCGAACGGCGAATACGCCGCCGCCGGCGTCACCCCGAACGGGGCGAGCAGGTGGACCCACGAGCGTTGCAAGCCGTCGAGCCGTTCGGGGGAGACCATCGGGGGTTGCCTCGCGTTCGTGGTGACGCAGGCATTTTAGACCGCTCCGCGGCTTCGCATTGCCGTGTTCGCCCGTCGGCGGATACCATGCCCACATGCACCACCCAGGACGGCAGGCGATGGCGAAGTCGAAGGAACAGAAACCGACGGCGGTGACGGCGAGTCAACGGGCCTCCAGTCCGCCGAAGGCCGGCACGCCTTCGCCCAGTCCGTCGGCGAACTACACCGTCGTCGCCCGGCGGTACCGCCCGCAGCAGTTCGCCGACCTGGTGGGTCAGGAGCACGTCGCACAGGCGCTCACGAACGCCATCACCTCCGGTCGCATCGCGCACGCCTACCTGTTCACCGGCGCTCGCGGCACGGGCAAGACGTCCACCGCACGCATCCTGGCGAAAGCCCTGAACTGTGAGAAGGGGCCGACACCGACGCCGTGCGGCGAGTGCGACATCTGCAAGAGCATCACGTCCGGCAACGACGTGGACGCCATCGAGATCGACGGGGCGAGCAACAACAAGGTGGACGAGGCCCGCGAGCTGCGGAGCAACGTCGGGTACATGCCCACCCGCGCGCGGTTCAAGATCTACATCATCGACGAAGTCCACATGGTCACGTCGCAGGCGTTCAACGCCCTGCTGAAGACGATGGAGGAGCCGCCCCCGCATGTGAAGTTCATCCTCGCTACCACCGACCCGCAGAAGATCCCGATCACGATTCTGAGCCGCTGTCAGCGGTACGACTTCGCCCCGGTGAGCAGCCGGAAGATTTTCGACGCACTCAAGCACATCGTCGGCAAAGAGAAGATCGACGCCGACCCGGAGGCCTTGCGGTTGCTCGCCCGGCGTGCCAACGGCTCAATGCGCGACTCGCAAACGCTGCTCGAACAACTGCTGGCGTCGGCCGACGGTAAGTTAACGGCCGAGCAGGTGCATTCGGTGTTCGGCACGCTGCCCGAAGACGCCGTGCTGGAACTGGCCGACGCCATCGTGAGCGGGGACGCGAAAACAGCGGTGGACCACATCGGGGCGAGTGCCGAGAAGGGCCTTCAACTGGGTGAACTGCTGGATCAACTGACCGACCACTGGCGGGGGATGATGCTGGCGGCAGTGGGCGGGGCGGACTCGGCGGACCTGTCGGAGTTGGCCGCCGAGAAGGTGAAGGCGCACACGGCGACGACGAACCTCGACGCGATCCTGGCGGGGTTGGAAATCCTGACCGCGACGAAGATGAAACTGAAGGGTTCACCGCACGCCCAGGTGCTACTCGAAGTGGCAGTGGTGCGGCTGGCGAAACTGTCTGAGCTACTCAGTGTGGCCGAACTCGTACAGTGGTATACACAGTCGCCGCCGAGTGGTGGGAGCGGCGGTGCTCAGCGGGTGCCGGCACACTTGCCGACCGCGGCCGGGGGTGTCAAAAAAAAAGTCCTGACCCCGCCAGAGGGTAAGGCGGACGGCGTTACGGCTGGCGAGGAAGCGAGCGGCGTGGTCTGGGAGAAGGTGTTGGATCAGGTGGGGCCGATATTGGCGACACACTTGCGACAGGCGGTCGTTCTGCCAGCAAATTTTGGGCCAAATTCACTGGTGTTACCGTTCCCCGCCGCGTATAGTTCCGCCTACGAGACGGTGAAGGCCGAACGAAACCAGGACACGCTCCGCAAGGCGTTCCGGCATGTCACCGGCCGCGAGTGGACGATCCGAACTGAACTCGACCGCACGGCGACGGCCAACGGCGTTCACGAGACGCCCGACGCCCCGCCCGCCCGCCCCAACGCCCAGCGGTCGCGCACCGAGTTGCTCGCCCTACCTTTCCTCGCCGCCCTCGGCGACACGCTCGGCGGGCAACTGATGCGGGTGGACGACGGGTTCGACCCGTTCGCCGCCATCCCGACCGCCCCCGAACTGCCGGCCGACGCCGACCCCGACACCCCGACCCCCCCCCCCCCCCCCCCCCCCCAGACCGGGGCCCCGGTGGAAGAACCCGGGGCCCCGGTGAGCCCGCCCGGGGACAAAGCCCACAATCCGG
>JANNVG010000695.1:0-2240 GCA_031414395.1 Fimbriiglobus sp. | reverse complement strand
GGGAGCTGGTGTGACAATGCCCGCTCCCTGGCGGTCGCGGCTCGTCCGGTCGTCCCGCCGCGATCAGCCACCCATACGCACGCACCCGCGGCAACAGCCACGGGTGTCGCAACTCGCCGCTCGTGCCCACGGCGGTCACGTCCAGGATGCGGAAGCCCGCGGCGGTCAGCAGCTTCACCGCTTCCCCCTTCGTGAAGTGGTGGATGGTCAGCGGGGCACCGCCGTAGGCCTGCGGGCTGGTGATGTCGGCGTTCGCCCAGCCCTTCAGTCCGAGCCGGCGGAAGTGTCGGTTGTGGACGTGCAGCACGAACCGCCCGCCCAGCCGCAGCAGACCGAACACGTTCTTCATCACCGCCGCGCGGTTGTGGGCACCGACGATCATGCCGAGCGTGCTGAACAAGCACGCGGCGTAGTCGGCGGTGGGCAGCGACGGCGGGAGTTCGACCAGGTTCGCGCGGAGGAATTCCGCTCTCCCCCTCACCCCTAACCCCTCTCCCACCGGGGGAGAGGGGAACAAACTCCGGGCCGCGGTCAGCATTTCTTCGCTCAGGTCCACGCCGACGTACTCGAACCCTTGCGGCACCAACGCCCGCGCTAATCGTCCGGTGCCGCAACCCAGATCGATCACCCGCCCCGGCAGCGTGAACCACCGCCGGCAATACGCCACGTCGAACGCGGCCAGCGGACTCGCCGCCATCATCGCGTCGTACCCGCCCACCATGTCGGCGGAGTGCATGTAGTCGTGCAACCCGCGGTCCACGCCCGCGGGCAGTTGCCAGTCTGGTATCATGTCCGTGTTGTACGCACCCCCGGCGGAGCTGCCGATGAGCGAGTACGGCGTTCGCATCAAGGACGTGAGCTTCGGGTACGAGGACTTCCGCTACCGCACGCCGATCAAGTTCGGCGGGGTGGCGCTCGACCGCGTCACGATTCTGAACGTGGACATGACGGTGGAGACGGGCGGCGGAAAGGTGAGCCGCGGGTTTGGGTCGATGCCGCTGGGCAACGTGTGGGCGTGGCCGAGCAAGGAGTTGGGGTACGTTCAGACGCTCGCGGCGATGAAGCAGGTGGCAACCGCCTGCCGCACGATATACGCCGAGTATCGCACGGCCGATCACCCCATCGCCATCGGCAGGCAACTTGAACACAACATCGCGGGTGATCCCAACACGCTGACGGCAGCGCTTGGCTTGCCCGGTGTCATCCCACGACTCGCAATTCTGGTGGTGAACAGCGCATTCGATGCGGCACTGCACGACGCCTACGGCAAAGCGTTCGGCATGAACTGCTACCACACCTATGGGCCACCCTTCTTCACCGAAGATCTGAGTGCGGACCTGGGGCCGGAGTTCAGAGGCGAATACCTCGCAAACTACATCACCCGCGAGCCGCAGCCGTCGCTGCCGCTGTACCACCTCGTCGGGGCGCTCGACCCGCTCACCCCGGCGGAGGTGGCGGAGCCTGTCGGCGACGGGTTGCCCGAACACCTCGGCGAGTGGATCACCCGCGACGGGTTGACTCACCTGAAGATCAAGCTGAACGGCGACGACGCCGGGTGGGACGTGGCCCGCGTGCTCGGCGTGGACCGCATCGCTACCACCACCGCCGACCGCCAGTTCCACTACTCCCTCGACTTCAACGAGCGCTGCCGGAACGTGGAGTACCTGCTGGATGTGCTGAATCGGGTGAAAGGGGAGTCGCCCGCCGCGTTCGCCCGCATTCAATATGTGGAACAGCCGACGGCACGCGATCTGCGAGCCAACCCGGACAACCGCATGCACCGTGCCGCCGAACTGGTGCCGGTGGTCATCGACGAATCGCTACTCGATTTGGAAACGCTCCTGCTGGCCCGCGAGCAGGGGTATTCCGGGGTGGCGTTCAAGGCGTGCAAGGGGCAGACGCAATCGCTGTTGCTCGCAGCGGCGGCCCAGAAGTTCGGCCTGTTCCGCTGCGTGCAAGACCTGACGTGCCCCGGTGCCAGTCTGATCCACTCGGCCGGACTTGCAGCCCACATTCCGGGTGTGGCGGCGATTGAATCGAACTCGCGGCAATACTGCCCGGCGGCGAACGAACAGTGGGAAAAGCTGTTCCCCGGCGTGTTCAGCGTGCGGAACGGACAGATGAACACGGGCATCCTGACCGGGCCGGGATTGGGGGCCGTGGTGTAGCTCAGCAATGTAGGGTGGGTCCGCCGGGCGCTTCGCCCGAAGAGACCCACGGCGAGAATCACAGCGTGGGTC
>JANNVG010000694.1:0-4714 GCA_031414395.1 Fimbriiglobus sp. | reverse complement strand
ACCGCGACGGCGAGGTGCTCACGCCCTCGGCCATCTTCCTCACCGGCACGGGGGAAGCGGTCGTCGGGCAACCGGCCCTCGACGTGGCGATGGAGCAGCCGGAGAAAGTGGCCACGATGGTGAAGCGGCAGATGGGCCGGCCGGAGTACGGCCGCACCGTCGCGGGTCGCACGTTCCGCCCGGAAACGCTGTCGGCGGTCATTCTGCGGAAGCTGGTGCAGGACACCGAAGCCCAGATCGGGCCGATTGAAAAAGCCGTCATTACGGTGCCCGCGTACTTCGACGACACCCGCCGCAAGGCGACGATGGACGCCGGCCGCATCGCCGGGTTGGACATCCTCGACATCATCGACGAGCCGAGCGCCGCCGCACTCGCCTACACGTTTCAACAGTCCGCCGCGGCGAACCTGAAGCCCGGCGAGTTGCCCGCCGATTCGCCCAAGAACGTGATGGTGTACGACCTCGGCGGGGGCACGTTCGACGTGACTCTGGTGAAGCTCGGGAAGAAACGCTTCCAGGTGCTCGGCATCGAGGGCGACGTGCGACTCGGTGGCAAAGACTGGGACGACCGGCTGGTGCAGTACGTCGCGGAGGAGTTTCGCAAGCAGCACGGCAGCGACCCGCGGACGGACGAGCAGAGCATGGCGATGCTGCAATCGTCCGCGGAGCGGGCGAAGCGGACGCTCAGCAAGGTGGACGCGGCCACCATCACCTGCACGCACGACGGCAAGAAGATGACCGTGCCCGTCACGCGGGAGTTGTTCGAGACGCTCACGCAAGACCTGCTGATGCGAACGCGGATGACCACCACCGGCCTTATGAGTCGGGTGGGCATGACGTGGGACCAGGTGGACAAGCTGCTGATGGTGGGTGGCAGCACGCACATGCCGGCCACCGCTCGGATGATCCGCGACCTGACGGGCAAAGATCCCGACCGCAGTTTGGCGGTGAGTGAAGTTGTGGCTCGTGGGGCGGCGGTTCACGCCGGCATCGTGAACGCCCGCCGGGTGCCCACCACCGCGACGGCCGACCTCGCCGACATCGTGGAAATCAGCGTGAACGCCCACAGCCTGGGCGTCGAGATTCGCAAGGCCGAGGCCCGGCTGAACGACAAGTTGGTGGTGAAGAACACGCAGCTTCCCGCCGCCGTGAGCCGCGTGTACTACACCGCACAAGACAAGCAGAGCAAGGTGCGGGTGCGGCTGCTGCAAGGCGAAGCGCAACAGGCCGAGGCGTGCATCCCGGTCGGCGAGTGCTGGATCGACGGTCTGCCGGGCGACCTGCGGAAGGGGTCGCCGGTGCAAGTGCGGTGCGAGGTGCGGGCGAACGGGCGGATCGAAGTGATGGCACTCGACATGACCAGCGGGCGGATGGCGAAGGCCGAGATCCACCGCATAGGCGGGCTGAGCGACGCCGACATCGAGACGGAAGCGGCGTGGGTGCGGTCGTTGCGGATTCAGTAACTCTCGAACCTCGTTCCCACGCTCCGCGTGGGAACTACAGCGCCGACGCTCCGCGTCGTGACCACTCGAAGGACGCAGAGCGTCCCAAGCAGCGTTCCCACGCGGAGCGTGGGAACGAGGGTCACTGACCCAGGCGGCTCACGCCGCCGGTTCACCTTTCTCGCCACCCCCGAACACCTTGTTCACCGCCTCCAGCAGACGCTCGGTGGCGAACGGCTTGCGGAGGTAGTCCACCACCCCCAGGAACTCGGCGTACGCCTTGTGCCGGCTGCCCTCGTTCGCCGTAATCATGATGAACGGCGGGGCGTCGGCCTTGTCCTTGAAGTGCTCGAGCACCGGGTAGCCGCCCATGCGGTGCATCATCATGTCCAGAATCACCAGGTCCGGCTTCGAGCTGTAAATGGTGTTCTTCCCCTGCACCCCGTCGCCGGCGGTAATCACCTTGAACCCCTGCCGCTCGAGCAGCAGCCGCAGGCCGTCCACCAGCTCGCGGTCGTCGTCCACGATCAGGATCGTCTTCTGAGCCGTCATGCTCGGACCTCGCGGGCGGGGCGATGAGATACACACAGGATATCATCGCCGGCGGGGTCGGAGCAACTGCCCCGTTCAATCGAGCGGGTCGTGTACCTCGCCCGGCAGGTGCCGCGGGTCGACGATGCCGGAGGTGTCGGCCTCGGGCACCGGCGGGCGCGGCGACGGGGCGGGGTACGGGTCGGGCAGCGGGTCGGGCACCGGGTCGGGGTGCGGGAACGGCGTCGGGAACGGGACCGGGTCGGGGTTCGGCACTGGGACTGGCGGCATGGTCGGCACCTGCAAGTTGTGACCCCGCCGGCGAACCGGCGGGCGTGGATGTCGAACCGCGGTCGGGCTACTCCTCGTCGTCGGTCTGCTCGTCGTCGGCCGGCTTCTTCTCCTCTTTGTCCCGCTGCTCGTCCCGCTGTTCGTTCGGCTTCTTCTTCTTGCTCGCCGTCCGCAGGTCGTCCCGCGGGCGGGATTGCGGGGAGCCGGTGTCGTGCGTGTCCTGCTGGTTGCGATTGTCCACGGTGCTGTCCTCCAACGGCCGATGCCGTTGCCGAAACTGGTCGGCAGGTGGCGTGCCGGAGGGGGAAAATCCGCCGGCCGGGAAAGTGCGTGACAGGCCATGCACCGGCCGCGGTACAATGGCCGGACTTGAATGTCCGCCCGCCGGTCGTCGTCCATTTCATTGGGAACGGAATTGACCCCGATGACGCGAACCGCCAGTGCCCGCCCGGAGCCGAGCGACGAGGTGTTGGTCGGCCGCACCGCCCGCGGCGACGCCGACGCCCTGAACGCGCTCTTCCACCGCCACCGGGCGGTGGCGTATCGTGTGGCGTACCGCCTGCTCGGCAACGAGCCGGACGCCCTCGACGCCGTGCAGGACGGGTTCGTGAACGCGCTGTCGCACCTGGGCGGGTTCGGCGGGCGCAGCTCGTTCAAGACGTGGCTGCTGCGGATCGTGAGCAACGCGGCCCTCGACCTGGGCCGCTCGCGGAAGCGCCGCGACACGCGGTTCGCCGCGCCCGGCGACGACTTGACGGCCGTGCCGGATTCGCGGGGCGACGACCCGGACCACACGCTCCAGCGGGCCGACCTGCGGACGGTCCTGTCGGCGGCGCTGAACGAGTTGCCCCCGGCCCAGCGGCAGGCGTTCGTGCTGCACATCGACGGCGGGCTGACGTATCAGGAAGTGGCGGACGCACTCGGCATCGCCGTCGGCACCGTCATGAGTCGGCTGTTTTATGCCCGGCAGCGGTTGAAAGAGACACTCGCCCCCCACGTGGCCCCATGACCCGCCCGCCCCCATCCGGTTCGGACGACTTCGACCCGGCCGACCCGCACCACTGGCCGGCCCCTCCGGAACCGTCGGCGGCGGCGTGGGAGAAAACGCGCACCGACATCGTCGCCCGGTTGCCGACGGCCACGCCCCGCCGACCGTGGGTGAATGCCGTGAAAGTGTCCGCCGGTGTCGCCGTACTCGCGGCCGGCGTGCTGATCGCGTGGGGGCTGTGGGCGTCTCTCGCCCCGCCCGCCGTTCCGCCACCGATCACGCCGGTGGCGAACGCCGAGCCGACCGACCCGCTGGCCGAGTACGACGTGCTGCCCATCGCCACGTCGGGGGATGTGATGGTGTCGGCCGTCCACGGGGGCGACGTGCGGTTCGGGTCGATCAGCCACCCGGTGCCGGACGCGATGCCGCTGGCGTCGGCGGCGGACGTGACGGTGCGGCGCGGGCCGACGGCCGGCGAACTGGCCTCCCCGGAACCGGGCGGCATGGCCGTGTATGTGATGCCGCCGGCGGACAAATAAAGTGCTCTGCTCGCTCCGCGAGCGGGTTCTGACAGACCGCTCGCGGAGCGAGCAGAGCACAGGGGGAATACCGTGACTCGTCGGGCCTTCGGACTGCTGGCGGTGGCGTGCGGGCTGACCCTGCCGGCGGTGGCGCGCGCCGACGACAAGAAGGACCAGGAGAAAGACGCCCCCGTGCGGGTGACGGTGGTGGTGGTGCTGGCCACCGCCGAGAACAACGTGGTGGACAAGAAGCTGTCCGACCTGGCCACCGAGGTGCAGAAGCTGTACCCGGACCTGGTCGGGTTCAAGCTGAACGAGACGCTCCAGAAGACGATTCCGGTCGGCGAGTCGTTCACCTTCGATCTGCTGGAAAAGCAGACGCTGAAAGTGACCATCGACAAGCCGAAGGACAAGAACGGCCGCGTCGGGCTGACCGTCACCCCGCCGGGCGGGGAGGCGGTCAGCTACACCTGCGCGTGCGACAAGTTCTTCCCGCTGATGACCACCTACAAGACCAAGTGCGGGGCGAAGGTGCTGGTGGCCATTGGCGCCAAACCGTGTACCGGCAAAGGGCCGTGAAATCGCTTGGCACTTGAACGCCGGTTGGGTAGTCTGGCCGCATCACTGACGAGCAGTTCCGATGAACGACCAGCCGACCCGTGACATCGATCCTCAGACCCGTACGCTTCCGCCGGCTGACCTTTCCACACGCGCCTTCGACCCGGCCACTCACCTCGCTCGACTCGCCACTGACGACACTGAGGGCACCACCGGCGAACTGATCGGTCGCCGCTACCGCCTGCTCGACCTGCTCGGCGAGGGCGGGTTCGGCAGCGTGTGGCGGGCAGAGCAAACCGAGCCGGTCAAGCGGTTGGTGGCGGTCAAACTCATCAAACCGGGGATGGATTCGAAGGCGGTCCTCGCCCGGTTCGACGCCGAGC
>JANNVG010000693.1:0-5592 GCA_031414395.1 Fimbriiglobus sp. | reverse complement strand
CGCAGGCGGGTCGTGTGCGGGCGGGCGGGGCGAGTCGGGCGGAGCCAGCGGGCGAACCAGGACATCGGAGAACACCGGGAGGGGGAGAGCAGACGTGGGGCGAGCGGCCATTCTCCCACCGCGCGGGCCGTCTGACAAGTTGATTGTGGAGCGACTGAACCACTGCCGCGCCGCCCGCACCCGACCTCACGAGTCGCGCGACACCTGCCGCTGCCTGCGGCGGTACTCGCCCGGAGTCATGCCGAGTTCGCGGCGGAACACCTCGTACAGCCGCTGGATGTTGCCGAACCCCACGTCACGGGCGATGGCGTCCAGGGTGCGATCACTCTGCGCCAGTTCCCGCTTCGCCCGCTCGATTCGTACCCGGCGGATCTCGGTGGCGATGGGCCGCTGGATGGTGGCACGGAAGTAGTTCTGCAACGTCCGCGTCTCGACCCCGACCGCCCCCGCCACATCGTCCGGCCCGATGGGGCGGTGGCTGTGCGCCGCGATGTACGCCAGCGCCGCGGCCACCGTCGGGTTCTCGACGGCGAAGAAGTCGGTCGATTCGCGGACGACCACCCCGTGCGGCGGCACGCGGATCGGCGCGGCGGGCGGCGGCTCACCCGCCATCAGGCGGGCCAGCAGTTCGGCCGCCGCGTACCCGATGCGGTCGTACCCGATCTCCACACTCGTGAGCGACGGCCGCGGCTGCTCGCACAGCGTCTCCTCGTTCTTGCCGGCGACAATGGCCACGTCGTCGGGGACCCGCCACCCGCGGCGGTGCCCGGCCTGCACCACCAGCCGCCCGCACACCTCCTGACTGACGTACACCCCGACGGGCGGCGTCCACCGGTTCATCGCGCGGTCGATCAGTTGCACCGTCTTCCGCCAGTGCGACAGGTCGCGGTGCGGGTGTTGCGGGATGTACGCCGACGCACACTCGAAGCCGGCCTCGCCGACGACACGGGTGAACTCGGCCACTTCCAGTTCGTTGTCCACGTTCTTGGGCGAGGTGAGGGTGGCGAACGTGCGGAAGCCGCGGGCCAGCAGGTGCTCGGCGACCAGCCGGCCGGTCTCGGTCGAGTCGGGGAACACGCCCGGCAGCAGGTGGCGGGCGGGCGAGCTGGGCCACACGTTCACCACCGGCACGCCCAGCTTGATCGCCCGCGTGGCGAGCGGGTGGTTCGCCCGCGCCACGACGCCGTCGTACCGCTCGGCCGGGGTCTTCTTCCGCCCCAGGGTGTCGTGCGCGAACTCGTCGATGATCGACACCCACCCGTGCCCCTCGGCGTACCGCTGCACGCCGGCGAACACCTCCGAGTGCCGCTTGTACGGCCACTGGAGGTCGAGCATGAGGGCCACACGGGGCGGGTGTCGTGTCATGCGGCCGGTTCCGAGATTCGTCACCTTTTTTCCACAGGCCAATACCCCCGCACGGCACAATTATAGTTGGCATTCCAGACCCGGCCCAGGTGCCGGCGGGCGGAGGGGAATCGATGCGAAGCGGCAACCGTCTCCCGTCGGTGTTCGGCCTCCTCGTGCTGCTGTGCGTCGCCGCCACCGCCCGCGGCGGAGATGTGCCGAAAGACGTGCGGGCGGTGCTGACCACGCACTGCCTGGACTGCCACGGGGCAAAGGCGAGCGGGGGCGTGCGTCTCGACGACCTGGACGCGCTCAAGCCGAACGAGCGGCTCGACAAGCTGAACAAGGTGCAAGACCAACTCATCTTCCACATGATGCCACCGCCGAAGGAGGCCCAGCCGTCCGCCAGCGAAGCGAAGGTGATGGCCGACTGGGTGCGGGCCGAGTTGCGACAGCACAAGGCGTCGAAGCTGGACGACCGCCTGCCGTACCCGGACGCCGGCAACTACGTCGATCACACCACCCTGTTCGACGGGTCGAACACCGACAAGCCGTTCACCCCCGCCCGCCGCTGGCTGGTCAGCCCGCAGATCTTCGCCGAGCGGGTGCTGGACGTGTTCCAGTTGGAAGGCAAAGAGCGGGACACCTTCCGGCGTTCCGGCTTCTACGGCGTGACCAACCCGTTCGTGCTGCCCGACCATTCCGGCGTGCGGTACTACGACCTGACCCCGCTCGACGGCGGCCACCTGCTGGTAATGCTGACCAACGCCGAGTGGATCGCCACCAAGCAGTTGCACGCCGCACGGGTGAAGGCCGGTGACGCGAAGGCGATGCCCGACGACCCGAAGGACAAGTGGGCACCGAAGACCACACCGGCCGCGTTCGAGGCGGTCGTTGTCAAGAAGACCGCCCCGACGGACGACGAGATCAGGGCGGCGGTGCAGACGCAGTTCGGGCTGGTGTTGCAGCGGAAGGCGACGGACGCCGAACTCGGGCAGTACCTCGACCTGGCCCGCACGGCGATCAAGGTCGCCGGCAACGCCGAAGGGCTGCGGCAGGTGCTCAAGGCGGTGCTGCTGGAGTCCGAGTTCGTCTACCGTCTGGAGTTCGGCGCGGGCAAACCGGACGAGTCCGGCCGGGTGCCGCTGTCGCCGCGGGAAGCCGCCTACGCCATCGCCTACGCGCTGGGCGACCGCGGGCCGGACGCCACACTGCTCAAGGCCGCCGAGAGTGGCAAGCTGAGCACGAAGGCCGACTACGAACGGGAGGTCCTACGCCTGCTCGCCGACAAGACGTACCACGCCGGGCCGGTCGATCCGTCGCTCGGCTTTTTCGCCCCGACGGTCTCCACCCACCCGCGGCTCGTCCGCTTCTTCCGCGAGTTCTTCGGCTACCCGACGGCGGTGAAGGTGTTCAAGGACGGGAAGCGGGCGGACGGCCACTTCGTGAACGCCGACCGCGGGAACACGCAGACGCCGGGTCACCTGATCGACGAGGCCGACCGAGTGGTGGTGTGGGCGCTCGGCCAAGACAAAGCCGTGTTCGAGACGCTGCTCACCACCGACAAGTATTTCGTCTACCACCCGACCGACAACGAGAAGGGGCAGGCGCAGGTCGACAAGTGGAAGGCGGCGTATGACGCACTCAAGGGCACCGACTGGAAGAAGAACCCGGACGCGGTGGCCGAGTCGCACGCCGACGTGATCAAGAAGTACCTGGACCCGAAGGGACTGCCCGGCAAGAACAAGGTGAACCACGACAACAGCGTGGTGCGGTTCATGACCCACTTCGAGTACACGTTCGGCCAGGGGCACACGCCGTTCACCATCCTGCCGTGGGCGCACGGCAACCAGTACTGGTACTCGGCGCTGTACAACCTGTCGGCCCCGCCCGGCCGCGGCGGCAAGTACGGCGGGGACGACCTGCTCGACTACCACCCGGTGCAGCCGTTCGCCCTGCCCAACCGCAAGGGCATTCTGACGCACCCGGCGTGGCTCGTGGCGTTCTCGGCCAACACCGCCTCCGACCCCATCCGCCGCGGGCGGTGGATCCGCGAGAAACTGCTCGCCGGGGTGGTGCCCGACGTGCCCATCACCGTCGATGCCAAAGTGCCCGACGACGCACCCAAGACGCTCCGCGAGCGGGTGCATTCCGTCACTCAGTCGGCGGCGTGCGTCAAGTGCCACAGCCGCATGAACGACCTCGGCTACCCGCTCGAACAGTTCGACGACTTCGGCCGCTTCCGCACGGTCGAACCACTCGAACACCCCGACAACCTGCTCAAGCCGAGCAAGGGGAACGAGGCCGACGTGTACAAGACGAAACTGATCGACCCGACGGGGGTTCTCTCGGGGACGGGTGATGCGAAACTCGACGGGCCGGTGAAGGACTCCTTCGACCTGATCGACCGGCTGGCGAAGTCCGACCGCGTGCGGCAGTCGATCATCCGCAACGCCTTCCGCTTCTTCCTCGGCCGCAACGAACTGCCGTCCGACTCGCGGACGCTCATCGCGGCAGACCAGGCCTACCTGAAGAGCGGCGGAAGTTTCAACGCCGTCGTCGTCGCACTCCTGACATCAGACTCCTTCATCGACCGCAAGAAAGTGGGGAACTGAGCATGACCACCCGCCGACAGTTCATGGCGACCGCGGCCGTCGGGGCCTCCGCCCTCGCGCTCACCCCGCGGGCTGTGCGGGCGAAGCCGGCCGACGGCAAACCGCCCATGCGGTTCATCTTCCTGCACAAGGGCAACGGCCTGTTCCCGTCCGTCATGGTTCCCCCGTCGCTGAGCAAGGACGACGCGGCGACGGAGGCGAAGAAGGGGCCGCTCGACCTCGCGTTGGCCAAGCACGAACTGCCCGAGTGGATGAAGCCGCTGGCGGCGCACACGTCTGACCTGACCATTCTGCAAGGGCTTTCGGGGAAGATGTGTACGACAGGGCATCACACGTGGTGTTCGTCGCTCGGGGTGTTCAAGGCGAACGAGCGGGTCAGCTCGATCAAGTGGGCGACAGTCGATTTCGAGCTGGCCAAGCTGTACCCGTCGCCCATGGAGCACGTCGAGTTCGCCTGCTTCCCGCTCGGCGGGGGGAACGCCCGCGGCACCCTGAACGGCATCGCCACCGGCTTCTCGGCCCGCGGCCCGCAACAGCCGAACTACGCCTTCGGCTCGCCGAAGGTGGCGCTGCAAGAGCTGTTCAAGTCGGTGTCCACCGACAAGGGCGTGCAGGCGCGGTCGCAACTCGGGCGGGACGCGCTGGAGTTCGCCGCACGACGGGAGGGCAAGCTGGCCGAGACCGGGCCGGGGGCCGAGCGGGCGAAGGTGCAGAGCTACGCCGACTCGCTCGAAGCCGTCCGCGAACGGGACCGCAAGGTGGACGGCATGGCCGACGCCATCCGCCCGCACGTGCCCAAGCTCGACGCGAAGTACCTGGCCGACGAGATGACCACCGTGGACCGCCAGCGGGGGCACGTGGAGGTGCTACTCGCCGCCCTCATTTCCGGCCTGACGAACGTGGCCGCCTTCACCGTGGACGAACTCGGGCACGAGTACACCGGCCTGCCGGGACTGGAAGCGGAGAAAGTGAACCTGCACGACGTGGGGCACGGCAAGGGGTTCGGCAAGCTGACCGCCGACGAGGTGCGGTTCGCCGTCCGCCGCCACCACATGACGCTGATCGACGCCATCGCCGCCCGCCTGAAGAAGGCCCCCGAGGGCGACGGCACGGTGTTCGACAACACGACCATCTGCTACTTCCCGGACAACGGCGAGACGCACCACTCGCAGGGCACCGAATTCCCGTTCGTGGTGCTGTCCGGGAAGAACGCCAAGCTGGACCTCCGCGGGCGGTACATCCGCCTGCCGAACTACGGCGAGCAGGGGCACAAGACGCTCGGCAACTGGTACACCACCCTGCTGAACGCCCACGGCAACCCGGTCAAGCACTACGGCGACCCCGACCCCGGCCTGGCCCGGTTCGGCCACGACCAGACCGGGGCCATCAAGCAGTTCCTTGCTGGCTGACAGTCAGGGAACGAATGCCAGTAGCGGACGTGGGCGTCGGCGCACCCACCGACCCCGAAGGGGTCGTTCCCACAGCCCGAGGCGAGCGCGCCGCAGGCGAGTGACGCCCTGGGGAACGGGGGTGAGCGGCCCCGACCCCAACGGGGTCGTTCGAAGTGGAGTGAACGACCCCGTTGGGGTCGGGGTGGTTGGGACCGCTGTCCCAGGGCGTCGCTCACTCCGTT
>JANNVG010000692.1:0-4170 GCA_031414395.1 Fimbriiglobus sp. | reverse complement strand
CCCCTCTCCCTCAGCGGGGAGAGGGGAACAAAGCAACACCCATGCTCACCACCCGCGGCGTCTGGTTCCTCATCGTGGCCGGGGTGGTCGCGTTCTGGTCGGTGTGGCTGGCGTACTACGGCGGGTTCGCCGGCCTGTTCGCCGTCACGCTGCTGCTGTGGTTCATCTTCGAGTGGGCGTGGTTCCTGGCCCGCACCACCGCCGCGGCCGGCCGCGTGTCCGTCGAGCGGCATCTGGTGCAGAACGACCGCGAGCAGCCGAACCTGTGGGCGAAGGTGGAGGCGACCATCCGCGTGCAACTGGCGCTCAAGCCGGGCGGGTTCAGCCTGCCGTTCGTCGCCGCGGCCGACAAGCTGCCGGTCGGCATGGGCGTGGTGGGTGGCAATCGAAAAGTCATCGGCCGGCTGGCCGCCGATCAGCCCATCGACATCGAATACAAGCTGCACCCGGTCGCGCCGGGCGTGGTCAAGTTTGAAGGCGTCGAACTGCGGTTCGCCGACTACTGCGGGTTCTTCTACCGCCGCGTGTTCGTGCGGGTGCCGACCGAATACCTGGTGCTGCCCACCCTGGCCGACGCCGAGGGCGGGCAGCGGGCCACCAAGCGGCTGAACAGCCTGCCCCCGCCGGGCATCCACCGCCTGCGGCGGCCGGGCGGCGGGAGCGAACTGCTCAACCTGCGGGAGTACCGCCCCGGCGACCCGCCGAAAATGATCGCGTGGAAGGCGTCGGCCCGGCGGGAGGTGCTGATTACGAAGGAGTTCGAGAACGACGTGCCGGTGCGGTGCGTGTTCTTTCTGGATGCGTCGAACGCCATGCGGCTGGGCCAGCCGGGGAACACGCCGCTCGCACGGGCGGCCGGTGTGGGGGCGGCGGTGGCGCAAGCCGCGAGCGCCAACCGCGACATCGTCGGGCTGACGGTGTTCGACGAGAAGGAGTTCAAGGGGATGAAGCCGGCGCGGACGCAAGTTCACCAGATGCAGATGCTGCGGCTGTTCGCCGAGACCGCCGCCCGGATGCCCGAGTTGTCCGCCACCGACGTGCCCACCCTCTCCAAGTACGCCCACTCGCTCGCCGTCGAGCTGTACCCGGAGTTGCTGGAGAAGCGGGTGAACTCCCGCCCGTTCGGCATGTTCTGGATGCCGCTGCTCGACTCCCGCGCGCGGCTCCTGCTGCTGCTGCCGTCCCTGTGGTTCGTGTACGTGTTCGTGTTCGGCGGGTTGAACACGGTCGTCGGCATGGCCCGCAACATCGTCCGCCCGCAAAGCCCGGCCGACCTGATCTGGCTCGCCCTCATCGGCCTGTTCATCCTGCTGGTGCCGCTCCCGCTCACCGGGCTGTTCTGGCTCATCTTCGGCATCCGCGGCGTCTTCCCCCCGCGGTCCACCGAGCTGGCGAAGCGGAAGCAACTCGGCGCGCTGTTCGCCTCCCTCGACGGCGACACCCCCGCCGCCATCGAGCGCTACATCCACGACGACGAGTTCTTCGCCGCCCGCGCCGACAAGTTCCTGCTCGCCCACCGCATCCAGTCCACCCCGCAGATGTACGACGCCCAGGGCAACTACCGCTTCCTCGGCGAGGCGAAGGTGACGGTGCTGGCCGACGCCATCGTCCGCAGCGTGGGCACGGCCCGCGACAACGAGCTGTACGTCGTCCTCGCCGACCTGGTGGAGTTGAACGGCCACCTGGATCGGCTGCTGGCGGCGGTGCGGGCGGCCCGCGCGCGTCACCATCAGGTGCTGGTGCTGCTGCCGTGGCCGGCCGACGTGCCGTCGCCGAGCGACCCGCGGGAGAAGCCGGACCGCTCCGCCCGCCTGACGATCACGAAGCTGGTGGAAGACGCTCTCATCGACGGCTACCTGAGCAAGTTCGACGCCGTGCGGACGGCGCTGGTGAAGGCCGGGGCGAACGTCTTCCGGTTCGACGCCGACGACCCGGTGCAGCTCATCCTGCAACGGCTGGAGCAGATCCGCGGGGCGAGGATCCGCAAATGAGTACGCCCGCCAAACCGCCCGCGTCCGACAACCCTTACGCGGAGATGGTCCGCAACCCGGCCGCCCGCACGTACCTGCTCATCGCCGCCGGCGGGCTGCTGGTGCTGGCGCTCGTGTACGGGCTGTTCCTCCAGAACTGGGTCGCGGCGGTGGTGGTGCTCATGTTCGGCCTGACGGGTCTGGCGCTGCGGTGGGTGGTCGGCCCGCCGGCGGTGGTCGTCGCCGTGTGCTACTTCTCGTTCTTCCCCACGGGTCTGCCCTTCCAACTCCAAGCCGGCAACCAGTTGCTCGGTCGGCAGACCGAATCGAACCTGCTGTTCATGGACCTGATGCAGACCGTCGCGGCGATGGTGTACCTGCTGGCCGCCTTCCGCTTCTTCGCGGTCATGCGGGCGGGGATGCCGTTCGACGCCCCGAGCACGTTCGTCAAGCCGGGGGTGAAGCCGACCGTCCGCCCGGCCGTGCCGGTGCGCGAGGCGGAGTTGCTGTTCATCTTCGCCCGTGTGGGGGTGGCGGTGCTGGCCGGGCAACTGTTGTGGCTGGCCGCCACCAAGCTGAAGGTGGACTTCCGCAACGGCTTCCCCCTCCGCCCGTTCCACAACCTGTCCGAAGAGGCGGGCTACACGCAAGACAATCAGGGCAACCTGATCGACCCCGGCGCGATCTACAACCACGTCAGCCGGTTCATGATCGTCGCCGCCGGCCTGCTCGGGCTGGCGTTCGCCGTCTGGCTGGTGTTCTGGTACTGGCGGCTGCACGCGATGAGCCGCGACGAGGCGAAGGCGGTCTGCCTGGATTTGCAGTGGACGGCCAACCGGCGGGAGTACAACCGGCCGGAGAAGTGGCGGGGGTGGATGAGGCAGAAGGTGGCCGGCACGCTGCCGAAGAAGGGGTGCGGGGCGTGGTTCCTGGTGGTCGGCCTGCCCGCGCTCGTGGTCGTGCTCGTGCTCATCGTCCTCGGGTACATCGGGGCGTTTCGGTAACACAACACCCCCGGCATCACTGCCGGGGTTCACCGGATCGGGGGCCACATGGCATCACTCATCACATGGCTGCGGGAACTGGCCGGCTGGCTGCTGCTCGGCGGCGGGGTCGGGGCGTTCGTGCTGTGCTACGTGCAGTTCCTGTTGAACGGGCGGTGGATCGAGGCGTTGATCTGCATGTTCATCGGGCTGGCCGTCTTCCGCGGCGGGCTGGCGCTGCTGAAGTTGGCGGTCGCCAGTCGTGCCGCCCGCGACGTGAAGCGGGAAATGGCCGCGACGGCCACCCCGGTGAAGAAGGTCCGCCCGCAGCTCGGGTCGAACCAGCCGGCCGGCCGCCCGCGGCAGAGCATGGTACCCGGCCCAGGGCGGAATTAGGGTGGCCGGCTCTCGCCGAGAGCCGGTCGGCTGTCGCTCTCGGCGAGAGCGACCCACCCTACTCCGAGCCATCGATGCAAGCCGTCTTCTTCGATGCCGTCGGCACGGTCATCTTCCCCGCCGTGCCTGCAGCGCAGGTGTACGCCGCCGCTGCGGTGCGGCACGGTCTGGTCGCCGACCCCGCCATCGTCGGCCCGCGACTGTGGGCACAATTCCGCGTCGAAGAGAGCCAGGACCGCGAGTTGAACTGGGGAACGAGCGAAGCCCGCGAGCGGGCGCGGTGGCAAAACATCGTGTATGCGGCCGTCGACGGCGCGACCGACGACCTGTTCGACGAACTGTACCAGCACTTCGCCAAGCCGTCCGCGTGGACCGTGCCGCCCGTCGCCGCCGACTGCATCGCTCGCCTTGTCGCGTCCGGCGTGCGCGTCGGCATGGGGTCGAATTACGACTCGCGGTTGACGAGCGTGGTGAGCGGCACACCCGCACTTCAGCCGCTCGCCGAACGTTTGGTCATCAGTTCACTCGTCGGCACTCGTAAACCGGGCGGGGCGTTCTTTGCCGAAGTGGTTCGTGTGGCCGGGTGCGACCCCTCGCAAATCACGTTTGTGGGCGACGACGTGGAGAACGATTTTGAAGGGGCGACCGCTGCCGGCCTGCGAGCGGTGCTGCTCGACGAACGCGGGAAGCACGAGCACATCACCCCGCGGGTGCGGTCGCTGGGCTTTTTGTAGGGCGGGTCGGGCGGCGGGGAGTTCAGTGACTTGCTGGTATTCCCGATGACATTCCCGCTCACAAGAGCCGCCGCGACGCCCCGCCGG
>JANNVG010000691.1:0-2446 GCA_031414395.1 Fimbriiglobus sp. | reverse complement strand
GGGCGACCGGCGCGACGTGTGTCCGCCGGTGTGTTTAAAAGAACCGGCGGACTCACGTCGCGCCGTTCGCCGGGTTGTGTGAGTGGCTGGCCCCTCGCTCGCGCGTCGGGCTAACGGACGGTGTGTTCGCCGCGGTCGGTCAGCTTGCGGGTGTACACTACCTCCAGCGCCAGGAAGGCCAGCACCAGCAGTAGCAGGACCCACCACAGGTCGGCCGACACCGGCTGTCCGCCGCCGTGGTCGAGGATCTCCTTCACGTCGTCCACGTACTCCATGCCGCCCACCAGCTCGGCCACCTTCTCGCGGTCGGCGTCGCTGTTCGGCGTCAATACCGCCTCGCGGGAGTCGTTCCGCACGGCGAAGAACACCGTCCGCCCGCCGGGGGTGGTCAGCTTGTACGCGCCCGGCTCGCCGGTGCCGTCGATCACCACCGGCCACGAGGCCGGGTTGAGCGTGCGACTGCGTCCGTCCGGCGACACCACCGCCACCGGGCCGACGGGTTCGGGCGGGCGGGGGGTGAACACGATCGGCTGGTTCGGGTTCAGGTTCCGCTCGGCCGTGCGGGTGCCGGCCAGGTAGTACATGAGTTCGTGGGCTAGCCGCACGAAGTCGGGCAGGCGGATCAGGTTCGTCTTCCAACTGTTGTCGAGGGCGTGCGTGGCCAGCAGCACCCGGCCTTTGCCGAAGGTACGCTCCACCAGTAGCGGGTCGCGGGTGGTGAGCATGGCGGCCGTGGTGCCGGTCGTGCCGTTCGCGCCGGCGGCCGTGTCCACCTTCCACCGCCGCGGGAAGTAGGCCGTGTGCAACCCGCCGGGCAGCGGTTCCTTGAACACTTCGAGGGCCGGGTGGGTGAAGCCGGCGGCGAGCACTTTCGGGGCGTTGGCGGCGTCGAACTCGTCGCCGACGGGTTCGATCAGCCGGGCCGGGAGGAAGCCTTGCCCGCCGCGGAAGGCCACGCGGTTCCAGTTGGCCGCGTCGGTGCGGTCGCCCACGGTCACGAGCACCGACCCGCCGTCGGCGAGGAACTTCTCCACCTGTGTTTGCTGGGCGGCACTCAGCTTCTCCACGTTCGCCAGCACCACCACCCGCGGGGCGGTGTTGTTCCCCTTCACGTCTTGCGTGAACATCTCGGCGGACCATTCGGAAGCGGGCATGGTGCGGACAGCGAACGCCGGGTTCGGGTCCTTCGCGGGTGACAGAGCATCCCGCAGGAAGTCGCTCCCCCGCTTCGCCCCGCCGCCGTCCACGACCAACAGCGGGATCATCGGCAGCACTTCGACGGCGAAGTCCTGGCGGTTGTCGCTCGGTAGCGCGTCGTCGGCCAGCTTGAGGGTGACGAGGTGCGACCCCACGCCGAACTTCCGCCGCACGGTAAGCGACAGCCGTTCGCTTTCCGTGCCGGGCTTGATCAGCCCTTCGCCCTTGCCGTCGATTTCGAGCGTGATGTCACCGGGCTGCCCCGCTTCCCCCTCGCCGAAGAACTTGACCGCCGAGCGGAACGTCATCTCGCGGTCGGCGGCGGCCACCCCGCGGGGCGTGGTGAGCGGGTCGAGGCTCCAGTTGGTCGGGTTCGCCTTGCGGTCCTTGGCCACGTTCACCACCCACACGCGGGCGGCATCCGGAGCAGTGCGGTTCACCCCGCGGCGGACCAAGTCCCACTTGGCCATCGCCGTCTCGTCCGCCCACCCGAACCGCTGACCGTCCGACACCACAATCACGTCGCGGTTCGGGTGGCCGGCGTCCAGCAGCGCGAGGGCGGATTGCACGGCGGCCGGCCAGTCGGCGCTCCCCTTCGGCGGGCCGAGCAGCTCGAGTGCGGTGCGGGCTTGACGGTGGTCGTCGGTGAGCGCGGGCACAATCGGCACGGGCGTACTCCGCACCTGGAACACGGCCACGCGGTCGCCCTGCCGCAGCCGGCCGATGAACCCTTCCACCCACGTCCGCGCGGCCTCGGCGGCGGTTCCCCCGTCGTCCTGGTAGCTCATGCTGGCCGAGCCGTCGATGAGGATGACGACATCCCGCGCGCCGCCGGCGGAGGTGGTGCCGAACAGCCGGCTGGTGACTTGCGGCGCGGCCAACCCGCCCACCAGCAGGGCGATAATCAGGACGCGGAGGAGCATCAGCCAGAAGTGTTCGAGGAAGATCTTGCGGCGGGTCTTGGTGCTCAGTTGCAGGAACTGCATGGCCGCCCAGTCCACCACGTCGAACTTGCGACGGCTGAACAGGTGGACAATGGGCGGGATGACCACCGCCCCGAGACCGAGCAGCAGTGCCACGTTCAGGAACGCCATGCGGTCAGCTTACCGAGTAACGAGGTGGCAACACGGTGTAGACAGGTGCGGTGGGAAGGCGGAGAGTAACAGGACGTGTCATCGCCGCGGGGGTGGGGGGGCCCCCCCCCACACCCCCCCAACCCCGCGGCGGAGAACCCCCCGCCGCAACCACC
>JANNVG010000690.1:0-1825 GCA_031414395.1 Fimbriiglobus sp. | reverse complement strand
GCATCGGTAATCTGCGCCTGCCCCCACGACGCATCCTTCAACTTCGCGCGAACCGCCGCGTTCGTCACCACAAAGAACTTCCACGGCTGCAAGCCGTAGGAGGACGGCGCCAGCACCATCGCCTGCTCCAGCTTAAGCCAGAGATCAGGCGCGATCGTGCGGGCCGGATCGAACTTCTTGGTGGCGTACCGCCACTGGAGTTGCTGGAGCGCGACATCGGGGTGAACGGGGTGCATCGTGGTCCTCGAAAAGGCAATTCGCTAGGCAAATAGCAGGTCGGGCTTCGCAAAGCCTCCGCTCGACCTGCCTGTAAAATCAATACACCGCGTTCGGGTCGACCGGTCCGGCCTTGCCGCCGGCGACGCCGCCGGCGTACCGCGCGTGCCAGCCTTCGGTGGCTCGCATCTGGTGCAGGTCTTCCATCGTGTAGCCGTACTTCTTGAACCACGGCGTGGCCGTCTTCACGATGGCGTCCACCTCCTGCACGCGCTTGACGCACTCCGTTTCGGCGAACTTCTGGCGTTCGGCCGGCGTGGTGTAGGTGAAGAACTCCTTCCAGAACGCCCGGCCGCCGAGCACGCCGCTGGCACCGGCCTTCATCGCCATCTCGACCTGCTTCTTGTACTTGTCGTAATCCACACCCGCCGACAGCAGCACCCACGGCTTCTCGCAGGCGTCGTTCAGCTTCTTCAGGTTGTCCACCAGTTCCGCGTCGCTCTCGACGCCGAAGGTGCCGGGGAACTCGGCCTTGTAGATGTCGCAGAAGCGGCTCAGGTACTTGGCGGTGTCGATGACGGTCTTGGCCTTCCGCTTGGCGACGGCGTCCTTCGCCTCCGCGGTGCCGTTGACCTTGTACCCGAAGTGGAGCGGTTCGAGGAGGAACAGGATGTCGTGCTTGATGCACTCGTTGTAGATCTGGCGGGTGAACTCGAAGTTCTTCTCGGCGGAGTCGAACTCGCCCGGCTCGAACGACGCGAGGAGCTTGACCGCGTCGGCCCCGCACCGCTTGATCTTGCCGACGCCCCAGCCCGGCTCGACGCCGCCGATCGGCGCGTCGGCGTCGTTCTTGCCGCCGCCGGACATCTCGACGCGGATGAGCAGGCCGGTGGTGGCGGGGACGGCGTGGGCCGCGACGGTGCTCCAGTACCCGTACTTGCCGTCGACGAGCAGGCCGGAGCAGTGCGGGGCGAGGGCGCGGGACAGCATGACCTTGGCGTCGGCGACATCGGCGTAAGTCGGCTCGGAGCCGGTGGCCGCCTTCATCATGTTGATCATGGAGCTGTTCTGGTCGGTGGCGACCATGGTCAGCGTGCCGTTCGGGTTGCTGATCCGCTGCAGCCCGCGGAGCTTGCCGGGCGTGAAGCCGAGACCGTACAGGCGCGTCACCGACGTGGCAGTCGACATCGTGAAGAATCTCCGAGAGAACGTGTGGCCGTTTCCGGAGATATCTTACTAGCGAGAATTCAGACGGACAGACTACGGACGTGACCGGAGAGTCGATCGCACCCGATCAGATTTGCTTGACTGTTGACTCCGCCTCATTCCTCAGAGCGCCAGAGCGCCACATCCCTCTCGGATGCTTAAACCACCGTGCGCAAGAGCTGGCGTGCTCAACCAATTGGTCACGTCTGGGTTCGGTTGGCGGCGCAGTGGGAACACCGACAATTTCCCTGTGCCGGGAATTGCTTACCCTGCGCCAGATTTGGTTACAACCTTCTTCCCGACATACTCTTTGTAAATTAGACCGGGTCGACGGATCGAGTCAGTAGCGTCAGGACGCCAGAACTCAATGATATCTAGTTCTCGTCGTTTCCTAGCGACAGTG
>JANNVG010000689.1:0-1631 GCA_031414395.1 Fimbriiglobus sp. | reverse complement strand
TTCGGCAGGTCGGAGTGGATCACCCAGCGGACGTTCGGCTTGTTGATGCCCATCCCGAAGGCGACCGTGGCGCAGACCACGCGGGCTTCGTCGCGCAGGAAGGCATCCTGGTTGCGGCCGCGGTCGGCGGCTTCCATCCCGGCGTGGTAGGCGACGGCGGAAATCCCCTCGGCGCGCAGCACGGCGGCCAGCGCCTCGGTGCTTTTCCGGGATTGGCAGTAAACGATGCCGGCGTCCTGCGGGCGGGCGGAGGCGAATTCCCAGACCTGCCGCTCCGGCTTGCTCTTCGGGATCACGCGGTAGCTGAGGTTCGGCCGGTTGAAGCTGGAGAGAAAGACCTGCGGCTCGCGCAGGCGGAGCTGGCCGACGATGTCGTCGCGGACCCGCGGCGTGGCGGTGGCGGTCAGCGCGATGAAGGGGACGCCGGGAAAGCGCTCGCGCAGGGTGGCGAGCTGGCGGTATTCCGGGCGGAAGTCGTGGCCCCATTCGCTGATGCAGTGGGCCTCGTCGACCGCGATCGCGCCGACGTTCCAGCCGGCGAGCTTTTGCGGGAAGTCGCCGGAGAGCAGGCGCTCGGGGGCCACATAGAGGAGTTGATAGCCGCCTTGTTCCAGCACCTGCTCCCGCTCGCGAAGTTCGCTGGCTTGGAGCGTCGAGTTGAGGAAGGTCGCGGCGACCCCGGCGGCGTGGAGTTGGTCCACCTGGTCCTTCATCAGGGCGATCAGCGGCGAGACGACGACCGTCAGGCCGCCGCGGACCAGCGCCGGGAGCTGGTAGCAAAGGCTCTTGCCGGCTCCGGTGGGGAGAATCGCGACGGTGTCATGGCCGGCCAAGGTGGCGGCCATGATATCCTGCTGGAGCGGGCGGAAACTGTCGTAGCCGAAGACTTGCTTGAGCAGGGCGGGCAGGCGGTCGGCAGGGGAGGGGGCGATGGCTTTCATGGGGAGTTCAGGCGTGTCGGGTCGGGAAAATCGGATAACAGGTGGCAGGAAGCAGGTCAAATGAACAGTTGAAGTTTTTTCGCCGATTTTCGCCCGATGGGGTGTTTCGCCATTTCCACCGATGTCGGAAGCGGTGCAAAACGGCGTTGTGAACGATCCCGTGCGGCAATTGTACTCAGAACGGCGGTATCCGGCGCTCAGCCATCCGGTGACGGATATCGCGCGGCTGGCCGTGAGTGGCCGGCTGGCGGGCTTGCAGCGGCTGGCGCTGCCGTCGTCGTGCCGGGTGCTTGAGTTCGGCTGTGCCTCCGGCCACAACCTGCTGCCGCTGGCGGCGCGCTACCCGCGGAGCGAGTTCACCGGACTGGATTACTCGGACACCGCGATCCGCGCCGCGCGGCAGGCCGCCACCGCCGCGGGCTTGGAAAACATCCGCTTCGAGGTGGCGGACCTCAAGGATTGGCAGCCGTCGCAATCCTGCGACTACCTGATTGCCCACGGGCTGCTGTCGTGGGTGCCGGACCCGGTGAAAGCGCGGGTGATGGACCTGTGTTCGCAAGTGCTGACCGATTCCGGGGTGGCCTGCATCAGCTACAACACGCTGCCCGGTTGGTCGCTGCGACGCGATCTGGTGCCGCTGATCCGGGCGCTGGCGGGGAATCCGGCGGCAGCGGGCCTGGGCAGCGGCGT
>JANNVG010000688.1:0-3631 GCA_031414395.1 Fimbriiglobus sp. | reverse complement strand
AGTTCACCGTCTGGCCGGTGGCGATGTCTACTTCCAGGCGGTAGCGGCGGACGAAGTTCGGGCCGGTGGCCGTTTCGTTCTCCGGCCCGATGTATACCTTGCGGAAGCGGTACAGCTCGGGCGTGGCGTCGGTGTTCGCGGTCGCGCCGTTCAGCGGCACGAGCGGGGCGTTCGGGTTGCCGTCGCTGTCGCGGTAGCCGGGCATGACCGACATCCGGAGCGGCGTGCCCACGTCGGCGTACCGGCTGGACGGCACCGACGCCGTCACCTGCGTCGACTGGCCGGGGGAGAAGCTGCCGAACGGCAGGATGTAGGTGTAGATGGTGTCGCCGGCCCCGTACCCGGCCGGCACGGCGAGCGTCTGCCCGGTGACGGGGTTGACGTAGGTGGTCTGCCCGGCGGTCAGCACGGTCGGGGTGCCGGAGGCGGTGAGCGCCAACCCGGCGGCGGAGACGGTCGGCGAGCCGAACCCGTCGGCGGCGGTGGCGGTGACCGGCGGGGCGGGCACGTTGGTGCTCCCGTCCGGGCCGCTCGTCTCCACGGCCACGCTGATGAACGGCGTGTACCCCACGTCCGTCGGGCTGGTGTTGGCGAAGAAGAAGCTGTAGTTCACCGCGTCGCCGAGCAGCATGGTGGTGCTGCCGGTGGCGGCCAGGTTTTGGATGGCGGCCATCGGTGCCGGGTTTTCTCGCGCTTCGAGCCGTTCGACCGCCAGTTTCGGCGCGTTACGGACCGTTTTCACGCGGCGGGTGAACGGGGCGAGCAGGCAGCGGGCGGCGAGGGCGCGGAGCGAGGACATTCAGGTTCCCGGTGTGGGGCGAAGTTGAGAGGGGTCACTCAACCGGAGCAGTGGGATTTCAGGTCTTAGAATGGGCGACCGCGGAACGGAGTGTGATCCGGCAGAATTCTCGGGGTTCACACAGGACGTGTCGGACGGGTCGTGCCGGATAATCCGACGTGGCCCCGGCGGGTGTGACCCGGAGCGGAAATCTCAACGCACGGCTCAGGGGGAGCGCCGCACATCCTCAAGTACCGGCGCACGTTCGCCCCCCCGACCGGCTTTGCTACGGAATACGTGCTTGTTGAGACTTGGCGTGGCTCCCGCCCTGGAAATCGAAGGTTTTGAGTCTCAACAACCGCATTCCGTAGCAAAGCCGTGAGTCCGCCCGCGTGCCGCTGGCCGTCTCTTGGGCCGACCCGCCCGACGCCCGTGCCCATCCGGGACGGCGGATCTCGGAATTCTGCGGGACCGCCGCTCGCGACGCATTCCCCACGGCCATTGGGCCGATCGACCACGCGGGGGCGCACGTGGTCGAGCGGCCAGCCCATGCCCGACCCCGGCGAACCATCCGGAGTCCCCATCACTCGCCCTTCCAAAGGCGATTCAAGGATCCCTCGCCCGGTGTCAGCAACGAGTCCGCGACGACCTGCCGTCCGAGCGGGCGAAACAGGCGCTACGGTTCGCTCCCACCCTTACTCCCCCGCGGTTGGGCGGGATCAACCCGACCGCGGTGTGACCTCAATGCAGTGGACGACGGGCCGGCGGTCAGCCAGTTCGCGGAAGTCGCGGTCGTCCGGGTCGGCCTCGATCAGGTCGGCGGAGTGGTTGGCCACGTGTCGGGCGAGCAGCCGCAGGTTGCGGCCGGCCACCTCGACCGCGTGCTCGCTGAACTCGATCACCAGCTTGGCGTTCCCCTCCAGCCGCATCCGGTACAGGTGGGCGTAGCTGAACGTGTCCTCCGTCCCGTCCGGCTGGCGGAACGTGACCGCCAGCTGCGCCCGCCCCGGCCGGTGCCGGCGGTCCTCCCCGCCGTCCGCCGGCTCGGTGCGCAGGTGCTCATCGGGGGCCTCAGCCGTACCCATAGTCCACCCCCTTCGGTCGGGTCACGTCCCGCGCCCGTTCGCCGACGGCCGTCGCGAGCTGCCGCACCCGCCCCAGGAACTCGGCCCACGCCCGCGCCGGCCGCGGGCGGCTCGGCCCGGCCGGGCGGTCTCCGATCAGGTCGGTGGCGTTCCGCTTGGTGCGGTCCCGCTCGGCCGCCGCCCGCAGCGCCGCCGTGTCGTCGGTGTACACGAAACACTCGTGCCGCGCCCGCGACACCGCCACGTAGACCTGTTGCCGGCCCGCCGCCCCGAACGACTCCGCCGGTTCCGAAATGATGACCCGGTCGACGGTTCGCCCCTGGCTCGAAAACGACGTGGCCGCGTAGTCGTGGGCGAGCACCGCCACCGCCGCCGGCGGCAGGGTGCGGGCCAGCCCGGTCGCCGTCCGCACCCGCACCCCGTCCGCTGTGAACCCGGTCACCTCCAGACGCGTCTGGTTGGCCAGCCGCGTCCCGTCCGCGTCCGCCGTCCCGGCCGTCGTGCGGACCCGGTCCCCCACGGCCAGGGTGACGATGTCCGTGCGGTACGCCGCCCACGCCCCGGCCAGCTTGCGGTCCCCGGCCACCGCGGCGGCGTCCACCGCCTGGTGCCGCCGGTACCCGCCCTGGTCCCGGGTGAACCGTGCCACCGTCCCCGCCGGCACCGAACCCCGGTCGCCCCTCTGGGCCTCGCTCAGGTGCAAGGGCACCAGCCGGGGGAACGCCCGCTCCTCGCCCGAGAGCGTCCCGGCCGCCCGGAGCGCTTGTCGCACGTGACCGGTCACCGCCTCGCACTCGCCGTTCGTGGGTGCCACCACCAGCACGCTACGGCCGGCCAGGGCGGCCTCCACGTAGTCGGCGGCCACCGCCCGCGCCCGGTCCTCGTCGGCCACCTCCCGCACCCACCCCAGCCCCGCGAGCAGGTCAAGCCCTTCGCCCACGCGGCCCTCGGCGAGCCGGTCCACCGCTTCCCGGTATTGCGGCGGCTGCTGCCGCCGGTTCTCGGTCATCTCCGCCGCGGGCAACCCCGCCCGTTGCAGCAGGAGGGCGTACGGCGAGCCTGCGGCCACCGGCCCGTGCTGGCGGTGATCGCCGACGAGCAAGAGGCGGGCGTCCGCCCGGGCCGCGACCCCGGCCAGCCGGTGCATGTCCCGCAGGCCGAGCTGGGACGCCTCGTCCAGGATGAGCAGCCCGCCCCGCACACGCTCGGCCGCCCGCGGGTCGGTCAGGAGGGTGGCCACCGTCACCGCCGCCGGGTCCACCGCCTTGGCCAGTTCGTCCTTCGCCGTGTGGGTGACCGCGGCCGCCAGCACCGGCACGCCGGCCTCTCGGGCGGCCCGAGCGACCTCGGCCAGAGCAGTCGTCTTCCCGGTGCCCGCCGCCCCACGAACGACCGCCCACCGGTCCGGGGTGGTGAGGGCGTGGGCGATCGCGGCCCGCTGACCGCGGGTGAGCGTCACCCCCGCCGCCGGCCGGTGGTCCGGGGCGATCGGTCGGCAGGTGCCGCGGCCGAACCGGGCGGCGTCGACCACCTCCCGCTCCAGCCCCAACACTTCCCGCGTGGTCGCCAGCCCGCCCCGGGTGAGCAGGCCGGCGGCCGGCAGGGCGGCGCGGACGGCCTCCAGGGTGACGCCCCCCACCCCGTACCGCAGGGCGTGCTCGCACACCGTCTTCTCGGGAGCCACCGCCTCGGACTCGAACACGTGGGCGATGGCGAAGGCCACCGCCTCCTCGGCGGTGGGCAGCCGGGCCTGCTGGCCGGGGCGGGC
>JANNVG010000687.1:0-9522 GCA_031414395.1 Fimbriiglobus sp. | reverse complement strand
GGTCGCGGCTCGTCGAGACCATCGAACAGGCCTTCGCCACCCTGCTCGCCGATCGCATTCAGGTGAAATCGCCGCCGAACCAACCCGGCGTGCTGGTGTTCAACCCGTGCAACTTCACCCGCCGCGTGGCGCTCGAGTTGTCCGACTTCGGCGGGCCGATCCCGGTCGAGGGGCCGGTGAAGGCGGTCGAGTTCGCCGACGGCCTCGCCCGGCTGGTGGTGGAAGTGCCGTCGCTCGGGTACACCTGGATTCCCAGGGGAAATGCGAGCAACCCGCCGCCCAAGCCGCGGATCAAGACGGCCGAGAACGGCATGGTGCGGAACGAGTTCCTGGAAGCCGACTTCGACCCGACGACGGGCAGCATCCGGGCCGTCCGCGACCTCCGCACCCGCACCAACCGCATGGGCATGCAGTTGGTGTTCAACCCCGGCAGCAAGACGAAGCCGAAGAACATCGCGGTGACGAACGCCGGCACCGCGATGGGCGAGGTGACGTGCGACGGCGAGATCGTGGACGAACACGACAAAACGCTGTGCAACTTCCGCCAGCGGTTGCGGGCGTGGGTCGGCCGGCCGGTGCTGGAAATTCGCCTCGAACTCGACCCCGTTCACCCGCCGACCGGCTACCCGTGGCACGCCTACTACGGTGCCCGGTTCGCGTGGCGCGACCCCAAGGCGGTGGTGTTCCGCGGGAGCAACGGCTCCAACGACCGGAGCACGTACACCCGCCCGGTGAGTGCCGACTACCTGGAACTGCGGATCGGCGGCGAGCGGTCGTTCCTGTTCACCGGCGGGCTGCCGTACATCCAGAAGCACGGCGACCGCATGGCCGATGTCATCCTGATTCCCGAAGGCGAACAGGGCCGCACGTTCGACCTGATCGTGGCGATGGACCGCGAGTACCCGATGCCCACCGCCGCCGGGTGGGTGGCCCCGAGTCCGGTCGTGTTCACCAGCAAAGGCCCGCCGCACATCGGCCCGACGGCGTGGCTGGCGCATGTGGACTTGCCGAGCGTGCTGATGACCGGCCTGCGGCCGGTGTCGCCCGGCGACGGCATGAGCCGGGCGGTGGCCGTGCGGCTGATGGAGACGGCCGGGTTCGCCGGCACCACGGCCATCAAGTTCGCCCGCGACCCGAACCGCGCCAGCCCGCTCAGTGGCGACGACCGCCCCGGCGCCGAGATGGACGTGACCGCCGGCGGCGTGTCGGTGGACTTCTCCGCGAACGAGACGTTCCGCATCAAAGCCGAGTGGGTTTGAAAGCAGGGCGGGTCGATCGGCCGGCGAACCCGACCACCTTTTCGGACCGTTGGGAACGTCGCCACTGCCCAAGACTCGGCCGCGACGCCCCGCCGTGTTTGAGATCATGACGGCGGGGCGGCGCGGTCCGGAAGCCGGACCTGCTCGACCCGCCCTACAAGAGACATGCCATGTCCCACCGCTATCACCTGTCGAACGTCGCCGACATCCCGTCGCCGGCGTTGGTGTTCTTCCCCGACATCATCCGCGCCAACATCCGTGCCGTCATCAAGCAGGCGGGTGGCGTCGAACGCCTGCGACCGCACGTCAAGACGCACAAGACGGCCGAGGTGGTGCAGATGCAACTGCTCGCCGGCGTGACCAGGCACAAGTGCGCCACCATCGCCGAAGCCGAGATGCTCGCCGATGCGGGTGCCCCGGACGTGCTCATCTCATACCCGATGGTCGGGCCGAACGTCGCCCGGTTCGCCACGCTGCGGCGGAGGTTCCCCGGCGTGCGGTTCTCGTCCGTCGTCGATCACCCGGCCACCCTCGCCCCGCTCGCGGCCACCGCCACCGCCGGCCGTCCGGTCGAGCTGTATGTGGACGTAAACATGGGCATGGATCGCACCGGCATCGCCATGGATCGCGTGGCGGAGCTGTACCGCCAGATCGCCGCCACGCCGGGGCTGAAGGCGGTCGGCTTCCACTGCTACGACGGGCACATCAACCAGGAGAGCCACGCCGACCGCGAGGCCGCCGTGTGGGCGAAGCTGACGCCGGTGCTGCAACTCCGGGCCGCCGTCGAAGCGGCCGGGATGCCGGTGCCGACGCTCGTGTGCGGGGGCACGCCCGGATTCCCGGTGTACGCCACCATCACCGACGTGCCCGGCCTGGAGTGTTCGCCCGGCACCTACGTGCTGCACGACCACGGGTACGGGTCGAAGTATTCGGACCTGCCCGGCGTGGAACCGGCGGCGGTGCTGGTGACGCGGGTGGTCAGCCGGCCGACCGCGAACCGCGTAACGCTCGACTGCGGGAACAAGTCGGTTGCTGCCGACCCGCCGTTGCCCCGCCGGGTGCATCTGCTCGACTTCCCCCCGCACACGCCGGTGATGCACAGCGAGGAGCACTACGTCGTCGAGACCCCGCACGCGGAGCGGTTCGCGCCCGGTGATGTGGTGTACGCCATCCCCGGCCACGTCTGCCCGTCCGTGGCGCTGCACCGGGACGCACTCGTCGCCGAAGGCGGGCGGGTGGTCGGCAGTTGGAAGATCACGGCACGGGATCGCAAGTTGACGGTGTAGGCTGCGCACTGTCGCCGGGGTCTGTGACCCCGGTCGGACCCGCCTCACAGAGGCCTGCGACAGTGCGATTCGGACCGGCCTCACAGAGGCCGGCTACAACAAGCCATCGCCGCAATCTGGTGTGACTCAGCCGGTCGGCCAGTGGACTTCGAACGTGGTGCCCTTGCCCATTTCGGTTTGCAGGTCCACGTACCCGCCGGCGTCTTGCGCCACGCCGAGCACCACGCTCAGCCCCAGGCCGGTGCCCTTCCCCTCCTCTTTGGTGGTGAAGAACGGCTCGAAGATCTTCGACCGCACGCCCGGCGGGATGCCGGTGCCGGTGTCCGTCACCCGCAGCCGCACGAACCGCCCCGGCGACACGTTCGTGGTGCCCAGCAGGTGCCCGGCCGTGCGGTCCACCACGTCCCACTGCACGGTGGCCGTGCCGCCGTCGGGCATGGCGTCGCGGGCGTTCACCAGCAGGTTCAGCAGCACCTGTTCGACCTGCGTCGGGTCCGAGAGCACGGTCAGCGGGGCGGGCGGGGGCACGAACTCCAGCCGCACCATCTTGCCCACCAGCCCGCCGAGCAGCGGGAGCAGGTCGCGGGTGACACGCCCCACGTCGACGGTCGACTTGTCCCCCGGCTGGCGGCGGGCGAAGGCGAGCAGTTGGCGGGTCAGGCTGGTGGCGCGGTCGGTCGCCTCGGTCACGCGACCCAGGTACATCTTGCGGGCGGTGTCGGTGGCCACGTCCGACCCGGCCATCTCGGTGAACCCGCCGATCACTTGCAGCAGGTTGTTGAAGTCGTGGGCCACCCCACTGGCCAGCAGGCCGACCGACTCGAGCGCCTTCTGCTGCCGCAACTGCCGTTCCAGGCGGGTGCGGTCGGTCACGTCGTGGCACACGTACAGCCGCACGGCGTCGCGGATCTTCACGGCGGTGGCCGTCACCAGCAGTGTGCGCATTCGGCCGTCGCGCTCGGGGTGTTGAAGTTCCTCGTTGCTCAGGCCGGCGGCAGCTCGGGCGGCCAACTCGGGGCCGAACAGCGCGGTCACACTGCCGGCCGCCAGCACCTCGTCGGGGGTGCGGCCGAACACCCGCGTCACCCCGCCGGAGGCGTACACGAACGTGCCGTCCGCCCGCGCCAGCAGCACCACGTCCGACACGTTCTCCAGGGTGGTGCGGTACAGCGCCTCGCCGGCGGCCAGTTGCTTCGTGCGGAGGCGCACCTTCCGCCTCAACAGGTGGTTCCAGCCGATCACCCAGAACCACAGCAGCAGCAGCCCGGCCGCCACCCACAGTACCGGCACCCAGAAGCGGGCGCTCCGCCAGAGCGGCTCGTACGGGGCGGTCAGCCACTTGCGGCGGACCTCGTCCCGCTCGCTCGCGGTGATGCCCGCTACCCCCTTTTGCAAGATGTCGTTCAACTCCGGCCAGTCCTTCCGGCTGGTCACGCCCAGGCGGTAGATGTAGCCCGTCTCGCCGGCGATCTTCAGGTTGCTGAACCCCTCCTGCTCGAGCCACCAGGTGCTCACCGGGATGGTGGAGATGAAGGCGTCGATTTCGCCATACGACACCGCCTTCAGCCCGTCGTCGGTGGTGGGGAACGTGACCAGCGTCAGCCGCGGGTACTCCCGCCGCATGTACTCCTCGGTGGCGTACCCGGACACCACGCCCACCGTCCGCCCTTCCAGGTCGAGCGGGGTCACGAACTGATCGAACTTCCCCCGGCGGGCGAGGATGTACGCCGGGAACTCGGGCAGCGGCTCGGTGGACAGGTAGAACTGGTCTCGCGCCGGGGTGCGGGCCGACAGGGCCACGCCGTCCACGCCCCGCTTCACCGGGTCCAACTCGGCCCGCTCGTCGGCGGACAGCGGCACCGGCACGAACGTCAGCCCGGTGCGGGCGGACAGCAGCTTCAGGAAGTCGGCGGCCATGCCGGTGTGGTTGCCCTGGGCGTCGAGGAAGTCGGCCGGCTCGTAGCGGGCGTCGACCATCAGCCGAACCGTCGGGTGGTCGCGGACGAACTGCTCCTCGGCGGGAGTGAGCGGCACCCGGCCGGGTTGGGCGAGGGCGACGGCCGAGCCGCACAGCAGAGCGAACACCGAGAGCGAGACGCGCATGACGGGAGAACCAACCTCAGCGGGCGGTGGGGGCTGCTCTTTCGGATAGGCGGTCGGGGGCGGCCAGACAACCGGAATCAGGCGAAGGGCCACTCGTCACCGCTCGGCGTGCCGTCTGGGATGGGTCGCAGGTAAACGTAAATCCAGGCGGTGGTGCCGTCGTCGAGTGCCACCCGCCGGCGGTCGAACAGGTCGGGCACGCCTTCGAAGTCGTCCAACTCGGCCGTCGCTGATCCGCTCACGGCGAACAGCTCGCCCCGCACCGGCCCGCCGTCGGCGTCCGGCACCAGCGCCGGATACGGGCCGAGGTCGTACAGGCAGAATCCTGGGGCGGTGGCGACCGACCGCACGAACCGCTGACCGGCCAGCAGATGGTGGTTCCGCTGACCGCGCTTGAGCGTGCCGTACACGAACAGGAGCATGGTGAACTCTTCCTGTCGCCGGCCTCAGTTAGGGCGGTCCGCTACCGCCACACACATGCCCGCGACAGCGTGCGCTCACCCGAACAGCAGGCGGCCGAGGGCGAACAGCAGGCCGCTGAGCAGCATGGTACACGGCACCGTGACCAGCCAGGCGAGCAGGATGCGGGTGGTCGTCTTCCCCTGCACCCCACTGCCGTTGGCCACCATCGTGCCGGCCACCCCGCTGCTCAGCACCTGCGTGGTGCTCACCGGCATCTTGATGAACGTGCTGAGCAGGATGGTGATGGCGGCCACCGTCTCGGCGACCGCCCCCTGCGCGTACGTCAGGTGCGTCTTGCCGATCTTTTCGGCCACCGTCTTCATCACCCGCTTGTATCCGACGGTGGTGCCGATGCCGAGCGCCAGGGCGGTGCCGATGACCACCCACAGGGGGACGAACTCGAACGCCTCCTTCAGCGCCTTCTGCGGCGGGGGCTTGTCGCCCGCCCCCTTCAACTCGGCCTTCTCGGCCGCCCGGCTCAGCCGGTACAGCTTCTGCCGCACGTCGAACCGCTCCTGCTCCGGCAACTCGGCGAACGACGCCTTCCCGTCCAGGGCGGCGAGCGCCCCGTCGGCGTCGGCGGCCAGTTTGAGCTTCTTCTTGTCGTCCTCGGACAGGCTCTCCTTGTCGGCCGCGGCGAGCTTCTCCTTCGCCTCGTCCAACTTCAACCGCTCCCGCACCTCGCCCACCGCCGCCCGCGTCGGCTCCACTTTCTTCTCGTCGTAGATGTCGAGCGCGTAGTGCCCGGCCAGGAAGCCGATGAGCACCAGCAGGATCAGGCCCATGCCCTTCTGCCCGTCGTTCGACCCGTGGGCGAAGCTCACCCCGCCGCACGTGACGAACAGCACCCCCCGCACCCACCCCGGCGGGCGGTCGTCCCCTTCCGGCGGCACATACAGCCGCGGCTCGCGGACGATCTTCTTCATCACCCACAGGAGCACGAACGAGGCGACGAACCCGACGAGCGGGGAGAGGAGCAGCCCCAGCCCCACCTCGCCCGCCTTCTCCCACTTCACCCCGCCCAGCCCCTGCCCGGTCATCAGGCCGTTCGCCAGCCCCACCCCGAGGATGCTGCCCACCAGGGTGTGCGAGCTGCTGACGGGCAGGCCGACGTACCACGTGCCCAGGTTCCACATTACCCCGGCGACGAGCAGCGACATCACCATCACCAGCCCGCCGCGGGCCGACTCGGCGTTCTCGGTGACGAGCAGATCGACCGGCAGCAGGTTGACGATGCCGAACGCCACGCCGGTGCCGCCGAGCAGCACGCCGAGGAAGTTCATCACCCCGGAGTACAGCACGGCCGGGGTGGGCGGCATGGTGCGGGTGTAGATGACGGTGGTGACGGCGTTGGCGGTGTCGTGGAAGCCGTTGATGAACTCGAACGCGAACGCCACGAGCAGGGCGAGGGCGAAGAAGGCGAGGGCGACCGACGGGAGGGCGGAGACCGCGTCCCAGAAGCTCATGGGCCGACCTTCGGGCGGGGAGGTAGTGCGAAGGGTATTTCGGCGGGCGGGGGGGTGGCCACGGGAATCCTTCGCCGTCTTCACCGAATCTTCACGGTCCGCGTCTCATTGGTTCCGGCCGACACGCACACCCGCCTCCGGAACCATCGTCGCTGGTCCGGAAGAAACAGTGTGCGAGTGTGCCGCCGGCGGTCACTCCGCCTTCCGCGACTGCTGGCTCCGGAGGAATGGAGACAGCGTAGCGGGCGGGGGAGAAGGAGGCGTGAAGGCGTTGACTACGGTACGAGGATAGTGGATGATTCCACCACCGAAACGGAGAACGCCCGTGAGCGACGAGAACGCTTGGCTGGATCAGGCGGTGAACGTCCTGAAACGCCTCAAAGAGGGCTGGGGGGCTGATCGAGTGGTTCCGCAAGAAGTTCAACGCCTCGAAGTCGGCGGCGACGGGAGATTCGGGCGAGCCGTCCAAGGGGATCCTCATCATCGGCCCCGGCGGGACGGGCAAGACGACGCTGGCGAAGTTGCTTTCTGGGCAACTGAACGCCTGGGTATTCGGTGACGCCTGGAAGTACGCCGAGAGCTACGCCGAGGAGCACTACACGCTCAGCGGCGATCCGGATATCGAGATCGTCGTCCCGGCCGGTCAGGAGTACCGCCAAGTTGCGTCGTTGGTGAACGTGCGGGCGGACATCACCGGCGGGCGGTACTCCGGAATCATCGTGGTGGCCGCGTTCGGTCACCACACGCTCGCCCGGTTCGGGTACAAGTCTCACGCTCTGTATCAGGGGAGCAAAGAACGATTCCTGGAGGCGTATCGCACGGCGAGGCTGGAAGACGAGCAGAAGGTGATCGACTTCCTTCGGCCGGCACTGGAGGACGCGCCGGGCAAGCTTTGGTTCCTCACGGTGGTGACGAAACAGGACTTGTGGTGGGAGCGGCGGCAGGAGGCGGACGCGGCCTACTGCTCCGGGTGGTGGAGCGACACCCTCCGCGAGGTGGGTACGACCCGTGGTGAGAAGGCGTTCCGGCACGAGACGGCGTTCGTCTGCGTGGTGCAGGCCAACCTCGAAGACCCGGAAGGGAACGTGTTGTTCGAGACAACGGCCGGGTATGATATGGGCAAGCAGGCGGAGTCGTTCACCGCGCTGCTCGGCAAACTCGGCGCTCTGAAAGACTGGGAGGCGGCGACATGAGTACCGGCGTCGTTCAACTCGATGAACCCGTCGATCCGCCGGAGGTGGTGCGGGAGAAGGCCGGGGTGGATCGCGTAGTTCGGCTCCAAGCCGAGTATCAAGAAAAACTTCGGGTGCTGCGGGAGCGGCGACCGTCTCCGAACGGGGTTTCAGGTGGCGGAGTGAAACCGGCGGCGGGTCGTGCCGATCCGACCTGGGTGCGTGAGCGTGCGCGACCACTGGTGGTTGCGGCCGAGCGCCTCGCCCGCTACGCCTCCGGGTTGATCGAGAACGCCCGCATCCCGCAGATCGACAAGATCGAACTTCAACTCCGCAACGCCGAACTCGAAGCGGAGTTGATCGAAGCCCGCCACCTGATCGGGTAATCCCCGTTTTGCCGCCTCACTCCAGGTCCCACACGACCACCTTGCCGGTGCTGCCGCCGGCCGCGGCGAGCGTGCCGTCGGCACTCACGGCGACGCACCCGAGCTTGCCGATCTTCCAGGCGTAGCCGGTCGCTTCCGCCCAATTGGGTGCTGCCCACACGCGGATCGATTCGTCGTTGCTGGCGGTGAGCAGGCGAGAGCCGTCGGGGGTGAAGGCGAGTCCTTTGATGTCCATCTGCGACGGCTTCCGTCGAGCGACCTCCTTCCGGGCGGCCACGTCCCACACCATCAGGTCTGGGCCGTAGATGCCGGCGAGGAGGGTGCCGTCAGGGGAAAAGGCCAGTTGGCTAGCGTGGGCGGATTTCTCGGCCGGGGTGAGGCGCCCCTGTTCCTCGCCGGTGTCAACATTCCACAGGATGACCACCGATTCGTACCGATGGGAATTGCCTTTGGTGTTCAGCACGCTGAACACGGTGGCGAAGACGGACCCATCCGGGCTGTACGCCAGCGGCCCGGTGGGGGACGAGGCCAACGTGTGGGTGCCGCACCACCCGCCGGGAAGCTCTTTTTGATCCGGAATCGACCAACGGCGAAGCGGATCACCGGAACCAAAATAAAAGTGGGCGATAAACACTTTGCCGTCCGGCGAGAACGTCACCGATTGGGCATTGCCTTTCGCAAGCAAGGAGTCGGAATCACTGTCCGTCGCGTACAGCCTAACCTCCCCACTTCCACCAGCGCCCACCAGTTTGCCGTCGGGGCTGATCGCGACGGGAGTTCTGTAGCCGCTCGTCCACTCACGAAGTTCCGACCGGGATGCCAACTCCCACAACCGGATGGCCTCGTTGCCAGACGTGACCAACTGCCGCCCGTCCGGGGTGAACGCGAGGTCGTACACTGGGCCGGCGTGAGCCTTCCAGGTGAGCATGGGGGCGGGTCGTCAGGTGGAGAGGTTGGCTTCGGTGGTCAGCACCAGCACGGTCACACCGGACTTGTTGCGGCCTTCGGCAGCCTCGGCCAACTCCTCGGGCGTGTATGTCTTGGGCTTGCCGGGGCAGAAATAGCCGGCGCGAGTGCCGTCGGCCGCGAGCAGTTCGATGGGCGCGTCGGCGGCGGTGAGTTTCGCCAAGAAGGATGCGGGAACGGGAACGGGTGACATGTTCGACTCCGGTTGGGTGTGGAATGATCTTACCCGATCACGGATTCACCGCGCGAACGAAACGACGCCCCGGAGGGGCCAGCGGTTGTAGCCCAGGGCGGAAGCCCTGGGCACTGGAGCGAGAAAGGGACACGCCCCGGAGGGCCCGGCGGCGTCTGGCACGTCGGCCCCACCGGGGCGAAGCATTTTAGGAACACGGTCCCCAGGGCTTCCGCCCGGGGCTACAACC
>JANNVG010000686.1:0-1671 GCA_031414395.1 Fimbriiglobus sp. | reverse complement strand
TAAACTGAGGCCGACCGTCGCCTTTCGCTCCACTAATGTGGTTCAGACTTTCGCGGTGCTAAAGGCGACGAAGTGAGGGTCCACCCGTGACTGTTCGCCCGCTGATCGTGCTGGTCGCGTTGCTCGTGTGTGCCGCCGGCGTGCGCGCGGATGTCGCCCCGCCGCCGAAGGCGGAGGTGAAGTCCACCTACGGCACCGGCGAGAAGGTTTGCGGCAAGCTGTCGCTCGCCGCGCTCACCGGCAAGTCGCCGTGGCTAGTCATGGGCGTCGGCGGGGCGGTCGAATACCTGAACACGCCCGACGAGCGGAAGGAGAAGCTCGGCTTCTTCTCGCAGCCGTGGATGTGGGGGCCGATGCTCGTGCTGGTGCTGATGGTCGGCTTCAAAGACACCATCCTGACGGTGTTCAGCCAACTGAAGATGCCACTCGACGCGCTCGCCCAGGCGATGCACGCCCTCGGGGCCGTGTTCGCCGTGGTGTACCTCGGCGCGTCGGCGTTCGGCGGCGATCCCGCGTCGCCCCAGGTGCAAGGACTACTCGGCGACACCCCGGCCCCGCAGCCGACGTTCGTTCAGCACGCCGGCAACGTGCTGCTGTGGGTGCTCATGTGCGGCGTTCACGCGGCCGTGTGGGTGGTGTTCAACTCAGTTGAAGTGGCCATCCTGCTGAACCCGGTGCCGTTCGTAGACACCATCTTGAAGGCGTTCCGCACGGCCGTCGTGGGTGTGATCTCCGGGGCGGCGGCCATTCACCCGGTGTTCGGGTTCGTGCTCGCCCTGCCGGTCATCCTGCTCTGCCTGCTCATGGTGCCGCTCGCCCTTCGGCTGTCGGTCATCGGGTGGGTGTTCACCCGCGACGTGTTCGGCCGCCTGTTCGGGGTGAAGCCGAAGCCCGGCGCGCCGGTGATGGCGTTCACCAGCCTGGGCATCCCCGGCGTGCCGGTGGGCATCTACGGCACGGTCGAGCGGGGGCCGAGCGGCCTGGAGTTCGTCTACCGGCGGTGGTTCATCCTGTGGCGGAAGCGGATCCCGATCCCGTGGGAGCGGGTGGCGATTGCCAGCGGCGGGGTGGTGCCGCGGCTGATCGAGGTGGGCGGGGCGGGCGGCACGTGGCTGCGGTTCCCCCCGCGGTATCGCAAGATGGAAGCCGACCTGGCACTGGCGCTCGGGCTGGGCGACGTTCACCACAAGTCGGTGACGGCGTCGCTCGGCAAGTTGTGGCGGCGGATGTGGCAATGGATCGGCGGGAAGAAGCCGGCGACTCCGGAGGCAAGGGCGTGAGCGACCCACACCGCATGACGCTTCGCCCGCCGTGGGAAACCGAAGCGTTGCCCGACGGCCGCACGCGCCACCGTCGGCGGTTCGGCCGCCCGCGGACGCTGGGTGCTGGCGAAACCGTGTGGCTGGTGGGCGATGCGACAGGTGACGTGTGGTTGAACGGTGTGTTGTTGGGTGAAAGCGACGGCGTGTTCGCGTTCGACGTGACGGACAAGTTGGATGCACGAAACGAGGTGAGCATCACCGCCACGGGCGCGATAGGGGTGGTGGCGGTGGAGGTGCGGGGCTTACTGTAGCCGGGCACGGTGTGGCCGGGTTGACCCGCCCCACCCAAGCCGCGGACACCAAAACAGCCAGCACAGGACGACAGCCGCCCCGGGGCACCCCCACCCCC
>JANNVG010000685.1:0-1959 GCA_031414395.1 Fimbriiglobus sp. | reverse complement strand
CCATCGGTAGACTGAAACCACCTCCCGCCCGATCAGGGTTCGCCATGCCCATCGTCGTCGTCTGCCCCTGCGGGGCGAAGCTGAAAGCGCCCGACGCCGCCGCCGGCAAGCGGGTGAAGTGCCCGAAGTGCGCCAGCCCGCTGGCCGTGCCCGCGGCCGAAGCCGACTTCGAGGAGGTGGAGGACGACGTTCCGCCGCCGGTGGCGTCGCCGGCCAAGAAGAAGCCGATGCTGGTGGACGACGACGACGACGACGCGCCCCGCCCGGCGAAGAAGAAGAAGCCGGCCCCGGTGGAAGTGAACGAGGCGGTGGACGACGACGACGAGGACGATGCACCGAAGAAGAAGCGCCGCCGCGATGACGACGACGAGGACGAGGACGAAGCGCCCAAGAAGAAGGGCAAGAAGGGGAAGAAGAAGGAGCAGCCGAAGAGCAAGCTGCCGCTGATCTTGGGCATCGGCGGCGGGGTGTTCGTGCTGCTGACGGTGGTGGGCATCATCGTCGGCGTGATGATGAGCGGCGGAAACGGCGGTCAGGCGAAGGGGACGAACACCCAGCCGACCACCCCGCCGAAACCGGCCCTGCCGCCGGGTTGGTCGGAGTTCAAGGGCGAGGGGTTCAGTGTGGCCGTGCCGGACTCCGTGCAGTTCAAACAGCAGGAGCGGGGGCCGGATCGACCGGGGCAACCGCCGCCGGACACGAAGGTGTACGGCAACGGAGTCCAGCCGCAACCACAACCGAACGGCCCGCCGATTTACATCTACGTGGTGAGTATCGGCAACCTGCCGCCGGGGGCGGCGGCCGAGTTCGCCAAGAGTCCGGAGGCCGGGTGGGATGCGGTCAAGAAGGCGAACGGGGCGGGTGCCCAGCTCCAGAACGAGAAAGTCATCCAGGTGGCGGGCGCGGAGGGGCGACAATTCACGCTGAACGCCGGGGTCGTGTTCGGCATCTTGAAGGTGGTGATGAAGGGCGACAAGGTGTACTCGTGGGCGGTGATGTCGCAGGCCGCACCGGCCGCCGACGACCCGAACGTGAAGCCGTTCTTCGACACGTTCAAGCTGGACTGACCCGCAGCTGTGATCGCTCTCCTTCTTAACCTCACGAGTGGAGCCATGCCCAAGCGAAACTCCGACTGGGACGACGACGACGACGACCGCCCGCGGCGGCGGTCTCGGCGGCGCGACGACGACGACGACGACGACGACGACGACGACGAGGCTCGCCCGCGGAAGCGGCGGAGGAGGCGCAAGCCCCCGTCGAAGAGCGGCACGCCGTTCGTGCTCGGGTTGGTCGGCAGCGGGTTCGTACTCCTGCTGGTGGTGGCGGCGGTCGTCGTGTTGTCGTTCATGTGGAAGGGCGGCGGGCCGGGCGGGAACGCCGGGGGGAACAACCCGCTCGGACTACCGCTCGCTGGCCCGCCGCCGGTCGTCCGCCCGCCGCTCCCGCCCGGCTGGGTGGACTTCAAGCACCCGGAGTGCAAGATGTCGATCTACTGCCCGCAGTACCCGTTTCCAGGCGAGTTCACGACGGATCAACCGCTCGGCACACCCGTAGCAGATGGTAAGAGGAATTCAAAAGGGTACAACTCCCCCTCGCTCGGTCAGAAGCTGTGGTGCTACATCGGCGCGAGCGACGTCGCACCTTCGTGGCCCCAGTCCACGAGAGATTTCAGCCTTGGGGAGAGCTCCTTCTTCCAGAACCCCACCACCCGCGACGTGATGTGGGGTGGCCGAATGGCCAAAGAAGTGAGCGGAGAACTGAAAGTGGGAGTCGTTGCCTCGCAGAAGGGGACTCGGGAGGTGTCTCGGCGGTTCTGGGTGGGAAACCGCTTCTACAAGTGCGACCTGACCGGCATCGACGGCCACCCGACGGCCGCCGAGCAGGCCGCCTTCTTCGACTCGTTCGTCCTGGGCGAGTGACGTGGTCCACTCGCTCCGCGAGTGGCATCGCACCCACTCG
>JANNVG010000684.1:0-4585 GCA_031414395.1 Fimbriiglobus sp. | reverse complement strand
CACCCGGTGGGCGGCCGCGTCTGCGCGGCCCCCCGGGGGTGCGGGTCTGCCAAACCGCTCCCCGGGGTCGCGGCGAAGAGATAACCGCCATGTCGCCAACGCCCCCCTACCCCGTGCTGTGCCATGCCGGCTGCTCGTACCCGGCCGCGTTCAAGCTCGGCGCGGTGTGGGCGGACGGCAACACCCGCGAGTTGAAGACGTACTCCCTCTGCTGTGCCGCCTGCCTGCCCGCCGAACTCACCTCCGCCCGCACCCGCCGTGAACTCTGCCGCGTGGCCCCCGCCGAAGACCTCGGCCCGGTGTGCGTGTTCGAGATGCGAACGGCCACCCGCGACCGCGAGTTGGTGAGACGGGAGGAGTTGGAGTCATGAGCCTCCACCGGCTTCCTTCGTCCGAATCTCTTCCCACCGCCTTTCGAACTGCTTGCGGAACCCGCCGGAAATCACCAGGAATGCGATCAGCACCCCGACAAACAAGGCTGTCAGTCCGACCGCCACCGACCCCCAGAGGGGATCGAACCAAGGGGTCGGCGGTGCAGGCGGGTCGGCTGGCGGGGGTGGTGTCAGCCAGATCATCGGTGGGCGGTCATTCACTCGCCCCACCTGTTCGGACGGATCGGCGGGTGGGCGTGTTGCCAGCAGCGTGCGGAACACCGGCATGTACACCAGCCCCAATTGCAGGAGGAATACGCCACTCAGGATGTGCCGGAACAGGGTGAACGGGGTGAACCGCCACTCCTTCATCCGCGACTCCCACCCCCGTTGAGCGGAGGCATCCTCGTAAAACACTTTCAGATATGCACCGATGCACAGGCTGCTGCGAGTGGCGAACCAGACGAACAATACGGACCCGATCAGGACGGCCGTCACCAGCACGACCGCCACCCACGGGTTTTTGGTCAGCCCCTCACTCGCCAGCACCCCTCCGACGAACGCGAAATCGAACCCGACCACGGTGAGCCGCACGTTCTGCCAGAAGTTCAGTTCGGCGCGGAGGGCGCCGTATTCCGCGTCCGTAACGAGCCTCGGTGCTAGGCTCGCTGGGGCAGACGGTTGCGGAGCAAGCGGGGATGGTATCAGGGGCAGTGCCGGGGGCGGAGGTGAACCAGCAGGAAGGCCGGCCGACATGCGTGCCCCTCAGCGAAACGGAGTAGAGCAGGTGATAGAGAGTTCGTCGGACATCGCGGGACATTTTGGTCCGCGAACCACCTCCCACCCGCCGTCGTAGAATGTGCGGGTGAACGCCGCACACCACCCCCCGGATGGGCCGACCGACGAGGAACTGCTCACCCGCCTGCGGCGCGGCGAGCACGACCTGTTCGGCCTGTTCGTCCGCCGGCACGAGCGGGAACTGTACGGCTACTTGCGGCGGTACACCGGCGACCCGGAACTGGCCGCCGACGTGTTCCAGAACACCTGCCTGGCGGTGTTCACCAAGATTCAACAGTACGAACCCGGCCGCTCCGCCCGCCCGTGGCTGTACGCCATCGCCACCAACCAGGCGATCGACGCCATGCGGCGGCGGGCACGCCGCAAAGACGCCCGCAGCGTGCCCCTACTGCCGGCCGACGACGACGGCCCGGACGCCTCCGCCTCACTGTTCGACCTGCTCGAACGCCCCGCCCCCGGCCCGGACGAGATCGCCGAAGGCGAGGAACTGCGGAAGTTGGTCCGCACGGCGGTGGACGACCTGCCCGACCTGTTGCGGCAGGTGGTGGTGTTGACGTATTTCCAGGGGATGAAGTACCAAGACGCGGCGGACGTGCTGGGCGTGCCCCTGGGCACGGTGAAATCCCGCCTGCACGCGGCGCTGGTGAAACTGACAGAATGCTGGCACAAACTCGTGCCCGGTGAGACCGCCGACGACACACCGAAGGACGAACCGAGCGGCGTGACGCACCGGGTGGGGGTGAAATGACATGACCGACTTGCTCCTCGATTACGCGCTCGACCAACTGCCGCCGGCCGACCGCGCAGTCGTCCGCAATCTGCTCGACACCGACCCGGACCTGGTCGCCCGGTATCGCTCCATTTGTTCCGCCCTCGCCCCGCTGTCCGCCGACCGCGACGCCGACGCCCCGCCCCCCGGCCTCGCCCTCACCGCCATCGAGTTCACCGTCGAACATCTCGTCGCCAACGGCCTGTTCACCGCCCGCGACGGGTTCCACCCGCCCGCCCCCGTCGCCATACCGGACAGCCTGTACCGCGAGTCGCGGTGGCAGCCGCTGCTGCGGCCGTGGGTGAACGTCGGCGTGATCGCCGCGGTGGTGCTGCTCAGCGTCGGCCTCGGTCTGGTCGGCATCCAGAAGGCCCGCCAGTCGTACCAGCAGTACGCCTGCCAGGACAACCTGCGGGAGTTGCACGGCGGGCTGGCCGGGTATAGCGACACGCACGACGGCCGCTTCCCGCAGGCCGGCACCGCGAGCGTGCCCACCGCCGGCGAGTTCTACGCCGAGTTGACCCGCGGCGGGCAGCCGGTGGCCGACACCGCCCGCCGCTGCCCGCTCCAGCCGGCCGACGCCCTCGGCACGCCCGTCGGGTACGCCTACTCGCTCGGCTTCCGCGACCCGTCCGGCCAACTGAACGGCCTGCGGAAGCCGGAGACGGCCGAAGACCTGACCCCCATCGTGGCCGACCTGCCGGGCTGTCGGCACGCCGGGTGGAACGTGCTGCACGTCGGCGGGTCGGTGCAGTTCGTTCGCACCCAGGTGCTCGCCACCGGCGACGACCTGTTCCGCAACGCCGACGGTCTCGCCGCCGCCGGCTTGCACCGGGGAGACGTGTGCCTCGGCCGCCCTTTTGATGTGCCCTGAGTTTCAGCCCGGATTCCGCCCCCGCCTGAACGGTTCACGTCGTAGCGAACACTTCTCGCCCCGAACTGTCCAGATTCCCGATTCCCCCAGAGTCAGGCTGGCGCGGTCGTGCTATGTATGACTTCACGTCGCATCAGGCTCTCAGACGGGGAATCATCATGAAGCGGGCGCTCCGGCTCCGCGGCGTTAGCGGTCCCACCAAGGGTCAAGTGTGGGACCACCCGACCGTCCTGCGGGTCGGCCGCCTCGCCCAGTTCGAGCTGATGCTCGACGACCCGTCCGTCAGCCGCCGGCACGCCGAGGTGCGGAAGCAGGGCGACGGGTGGGTGGTGCAAGACCTGGAGAGCACCAACGGCACCTACGTGAACGGCAACCGGGTGGCCACCCCGCACCCGCTCGTCGCCCGCGACATCGTGCAGTTCGGCAAGGTGGCCTTCCTGGTGGAGGTGACCGAGGCCACCATCGAAGGCCCGCCGTCCGACCAACTGGTGCAGCAGGCGGCGGTGAGCGCCGGGTACGACGACGGCATCACCCGCCTGACGTACAAGCAGAGCAACGTGCCGCGGGCGGGCGACGAGCTTCTGGCGCTCCTCCGGGCCGGGCACCACCTGGTCCACCTGGAGAGCGAAGACCAACTGCTCGACAGCATCCTGAACGACGCGGTGAGCGTGCTCGACGCCCAGCGGGGTGCGATCGTGCTGACGGCCGACAGCGGGCTGGAGTTGAGCGGCAAGCCGCGGGCGCTGGCGGTCGGCAACGGGGACAGCCGCGGGCGGTTCCACTACTCCAAGCGGCTGATGCAGCGGTGCTTCAGCAAGGGCGAGTCGGCCTTGTACCGCAACGTGCAGGACCAGCAGGAGTTGATCAGCCAGAGCATCGCCGACGGCGCGATGGCGAGCGTCCTGTGCGTGCTCCTCCGCACCCCCCGCCGCAAGCTGGGCGTGCTGCACCTGGACCGCGGCATCTTCCAAAGCCCGTTCACCGAAGACGACCTACAACTGGCCGACGCCCTGGCCGCCCACGCGAGCGCGGGCATCGAGTGCGCGATGCTGTTGCGGAAGCAGCGGGAGCTGTTCCTGAACACCATCATGGTGCTCGCGCAGATGGTGGAACTGCGGGACGAGTACACCGGCGGGCACACCCAGCGGGTGACCAAGTACGCCCTCGCCCTGGCCGAGTACATGGGCCTGCCGACCGACCAGATCGAGCTCATCCGCCTGGGCACCCCCCTGCACGACATCGGCAAGATCGGCATCTCGGACGAGGTGCTGCGGAAGCCCGGCAAGCTGACGGCCGCCGAGTTCGCCACCATGCAGTCGCACACCACCCTCGGGGCCGACTACCTGTCGAACATCCCCGAGCTGCTGCCCATCATCCCCATCGTGCGGAACCACCACGAGCGGTGGGACGGCACCGGCTACCCCGAGCGGCTGGCCAAGACGGACATCCCGTTCCTCGCCCGCATCGTGGCCGTGGCGGATGCGTTCGACGCCATGACCTCCGACCGCCCGTACCACCCGAACAAGAAGGGCCGCCCGCCGGCCGAGGCGTTCGCCGAAGTGGAGCGACAGGCCGGCCGGCAGTTCGACCCGGACTGCGCGAAGGCGTTCCTGGAGATTAAGGACGTGATCGTCGAGACCATGTACGACCTGATGCCGGACACCAAGAAGCACCAGACGACCGCCGCCGTGGTCGAACCCGCCGTCACCCTCGGCCCGGTGGCCGGGTAAATGGTTTGACGAGCCGGGAGCGTGAGCGACCGGAGGGAATCAC
>JANNVG010000683.1:0-17097 GCA_031414395.1 Fimbriiglobus sp. | reverse complement strand
CCCGCCGCCCGGTGTGGGGGTCCCACTCACCCCCCGGCGGGGGGCGCGCCCACCACTGGGGGAGACTCACCGTGCTGCTCGCCGAGATTCACGGCAAGTCGGTGGCCGAGGCCCGCGACGCCGAGGACTACCTCACCTCCGCCGTGTTCGGGCACCTGCGGTACGTCCCGCCGGCCGTGTTCTGGCCCGAGTTGTTCGCGGCAGCCGGACTCGTACTGCCCGCCGGCGCGACCCACCTGGACGTGCAGTTCTGGCCCCGCACCGAGTGCGGCGGCGAACCCGACCTGATACTGACGCTGACGGACCCCGACGGCAAGACGGCGGTGGTGATCGAGGTGAAGCTGTGGTCCGGGAAGAGCGGCACCGGCGAACACGACCAACTCATCCGCTACCTGCGGGGCGTGCCGGGCGCCGTTCTGATCTACCTCTCACCGGGTGATCCGATGGCGGAGATCGCCGACAGCTTGGGGTCGCTGATCGCCCGACCCGGTGACGAACACCGGCTGTTCGGCCTGCGGTGGCAGGCGCTTCAAGACATCGCCCGCCGCACCTCCGCGACCGCACTCCAACCCGCCAAGCTCATTCTGTCCGACGTGGCGGAGTTCCTCGACCGCCTGGGGTTGAGCGGCTTCGACGGGTGGCATGTGTCTCCCGGTTTGTCGAACGTCACACCGACCCGTGCGCCGTGGGCCACGTTGTTCCGCCACATTCCCGGCCTGAACATCACCCCGACCCCCGCCCGGTGGACCCATGCACGCTGACTACGGCAAACAAGTCGGTCAGGCATTCGCCGCCGTGTTCCAACTGCACAAGGACGTGAGCCGGCTGCTCATGGACACCCTGGCAAGGTTGAAGCGAAACGGACGTGAAGCCGTGTGGGCGAACTACGCCTTCGACGGCATGAGTTCGTCACCGATGCGCCCGGACCAGTGGATGCCGTACGCGGTGTGTCTGCCGACGTGTAACGGCGATCTGCCTAAGAACGTGTACGAAGTGTTGATGGTCCATTTTTGGGATGAATCGCCAAAGCCGCAGGAGCCGCATTTGGTGTTGGCACGAGTGACTTACCGGGTGAACGAAGACGGCGGGAAGGAACCGGCGTTTTGGGATGGGTGGGACGCCTGGACGAAGTGGGATCAACCGTTCCCGGTCGGTGTGGTGAACCGCTTCGACCTGCCGGACCACGACCGCGTACAGAGCGTCGCCATCACCGCCGTGCCGCTGTTCGACATCAACTCCGTAGACGACGTGCTGAAGCATTTGGAGAAAGTGCGGGAGCGGGCGGCACAAGGCTGAGGCTCGCCGTCACATTTTTCTGGTGCGTTCCGCCGGCCGATTTCGCATGGTGGTGTGACACCCGCTCCGCAAGGGCTACCGCCGTGACCGACGAAACCCTCTTCGCCGCCGCCCTCGAACTGCCCGTTGCCGAGCGCGCCGCGTTCCTGAATGTCAACTGCCCCGACCCGGCCGTTCGCAAACAGGTCGATGACCTGCTCGCCGCGGCCGACGCCAGCAACCCGCTCGACCGCCGGCCGGTCGATGTCGAGCAAACCATCCACCGCACGCAAGTGCCTCCCGAACCGACGGCGTCGGTGGGGGACCGCGTCGGCCCGTACAAGCTGCTCGAAAAGATCGGCGAGGGGGGCATGGGCGAGGTGTGGGTGGCCGACCAACTCGAACCGCTCAAGCGGCGGGTGGCGCTCAAGCTCATCAAACCGGGCATGGACAGCCGCAGCGTCCTCGGACGCTTCGAAGCGGAGCGGCAGGCTCTCGCCGTGATGGATCACCCGAACATCGCCAAGGTGTTGGATGCGGGAACCACCGCTGACGGTCGCCCGTACTTCGTCATGGAACTGGTGAAGGGGACGCCGATCACCGAGTTCGCCGACGCCCGCAAGCTGACCACCAAGCAACGCCTAGAACTCTTCGTGCCGGTGTGCCAGGCCATCCAGCACGCGCACATGAAGGGCATCATCCACCGCGACATTAAACCTTCGAACGTGCTGGTGGCCCTGCACGACGAAACGCCGGTGCCGAAGGTGATCGACTTCGGCGTGGCGAAAGCGGTCGGCCAGCAACTGACCGACAAGACCATCTACACCGGGTTCGGGGCGCTCGTCGGCACGCCGGCGTACATGGCCCCGGAGCAGGCCACGTTCAACCAACTGGACGTGGACACGCGGGCCGACGTGTACGCCCTCGGCGTACTGCTGTACGAACTGCTCGCCGGCAGCCCACCCATCGAACGCGACCGACTGAAGAAGGCGGCGCTGGACGAAGTGCTGCGGATCGTGCGAGACGAAGAACCCCCGCGGCCGAGCGCCCGCCTCAGCACCAGTCAGGCGAAGGCGAGCATCGCCGCCACCCGAGGGAGCGAACCGGCCAAGCTCTCCCAACTGATGAAGGGCGAACTCGACTGGATCGTGATGAAGGCGCTGGAAAAGGACCGCACCCGCCGGTACGAAACGGCCAACGGCTTCGCCGCCGACATCCAACGCTACCTGTCCGGCGAACAGGTGCAGGCCGTCCCGCCCAGCCTCGGCTACCGCTTGCGGAAGGCGTACCGGCGCAACAAGACGGCAGTGCGAGTGGCGAGTGCGTTCACATTGCTCATGCTGGCGGCTGTCGCCGTGAGTAGCTGGTTGGCGGTGAAGGCGACGCGGGCGGAGGCGGTGGCTGAGGACAAGCGGGTCGAGGCGGAAGCGAACGCAGTGCGGCTTGATGCCGCCCGGCGGGCGGCGGAGCGGACGGCCGCCCGCCTGGAAATCGACGTGGACTTGGCCGCCTACAACGACGATCCGACCCTCAGCCTGCTCCGCCTCGCGGGAACCCTCCAGCGGTTGCCGGCGGATTGTCAAGACCTGCGGGAGTTCTCGCAGTTGGCGGTGCTCTGCGCGGGGGCGAAGGTCGCCCCTCTATTGCCACCGCTCAATCACGACGGCTACCCCGTGATCGGCAGTGATTTAGCCCGAGACGAGCGGACGAAACTCACACTCGGGCAGAACGGAACCGTCCGACTGTGGGACGCACCGTCGGCCCGGCTCATTGCCGAGTTGCGATGGGGCGAACAACGCCTGGTGTCGTGCGGTCTCAGCCCCGATGGCAAGACAGCGTACACCGAAACGGCCGACGGCGTCGTTCGGCTTTGGGACGTTCCCGCCGGCACGCTCCGGGCGAAGACTGAGCCGCGGCCGGGTCGATACAATCTCGCAAAGACTTGGGAGCCTTCCATCCGCGGTAGCTCGATCCGGATCAACGGCGACCGCATGCTGGTTCGGAGGGGACCTGTTTCTGCACCATGGGATGGACCTGTTGAGTTGTGGAACGTCCGAAACGGACAACTCGTCGCCCGTCTGGACCGACCGGAAGTGGGTCGAGACGAATGCGACCTCCTCGGCGACGGTCGATGGGTTTGCGGCATCGAAACGGACGGTCAGGCCGCTCGGGTGTTTTCGGCCTTAGACGGCCGACCGGTAGCCCGACTGAAGATCCCCAAAACAGTCACGAATGGGCGAATCAAGGAGCTAATCAGCAGCCCGAGCGGCCGCTGGGTTTTAATGAATCTGGGCAGTAATTCACAAGCGGCTGCCGGCGAAAACCAAGTGTTTGCATTCGATGCGACCACCTGGACGTGCTACCCGACAGCCAGCGAGATTCGCAACCAAGCGGGTCGAGATTACATTGAGTATGTATCGGATGATGTGTTTGCATTGTATTGTGACTGCTTTCCCGGCTTCGAAGTGTTCAAATTCTATCACCACGGATCAGGCTTGATCGAGCCGACACGCCAATTCACACACCTGCCTTCCCAACCGGATCCAACCGGCCAAACCCGTGGAGGTTCGCTGTTTGATAGTTTAGACGGAAGGCCGGCTCGAACCGAGCCGACCGGGAAGTTCGCACTCGGCTGGGGCGGAAGACTGTTCGACGCGAGGACCGGTGAGCCGGCCCCGATACCTCGGGGTGCCCGATACCACCCCGATCTTGTCCGGTTCGCCGCCGATGGTCGGCTCGTCGATTTGATCGACACAACGACCGGCAAGACGCTGCCGGCCGAAATGCCCGAGAACTACCTCCCTGGTGTTGGATTCATCGGGCGGGCCGGTGCGCCAGTTCGCTTCGGCCCGGCGCGGTGGCCGGACATCGATCCGAAGTTGCTCCAGCTCTGGGCACAAGTTGCGGTCCGTGGTGAACTCGGAGAGGATGGCACGGTCGTGAAATGGGACGAGCCGACCTGGGACAAGATGCGACAGCAACTCGCCTCCGCGAAGCCGCCGTATCCGGACTTTCCGTTCCCCGGCCATGTTGCCCAAGACAGGTTGCACTGGCTGCGGAAGGAGTACGAAGCGGCGAAGGACGAGAACGACAAACTCGGCCTTGCCAGCAAACTACTCCGCCGGGCCGAGGAGTGCGGCGACAAGAACGAAGCTGTTCGCTGGCGTGCCGAATTGAAAAAATTGGAGCCGAAGAAAGAGCCGGAGCCGACGAAGTGATCCCCGTCACGCGATCCGTAGCAGGCGGCAGACGGCGGCCGCTCGTGTACCATAGCGTTCGGAGGAACTCACGATGCCGCTGCGAGATCACTTCCGCCCGCCGACCACCAAGCACGGGTCGTGGGAGTCGCTCCATGGCGGGTGGCCGATGGTCATCGTTCAGCAGATCCGCAAGCAGTTGCCGCCCGGTTTCGTCTCGGCCCTGCGGGTCCACCTCGGGCCGTGCTTCGAGATCGACAGCGCACGCGAGGTGGCCGACCGGCCGGTGATCGTGAGCACGACGGCGACCCTGGCCCCGCCCCGCCCGACCTGGGCCGTCGAGACCGACGTGCCGGAAGACGACGAGTACGAGGTGCAGATTTACAACGCCGAGGAGGAACGCCAGTTGGTCGCCGTCATCGAGATCGTCAGCCCGGCGAACAAGGACCGCCCGGACAAGCGGCGGGCGTTCGTCGGCAAGTGTGCCGCCCTGCTGCGGAAGGGGGTGGCGGTGAGCATCGTGGACGTGGTGACGGTGCGGCACGCGAACCTGTACGCCGAGGTGATGGCGTTCGTCGGCCACCCGGACCCGACGCTGGGGGCCGAACCGCCGGCGACTTACGCCGCGTCGTGCCGGTGGGTGTCCGGCGAGCGGCGGGCACGGCTGGAAGCGTGGGCACACCCGTTGGCGGTGGGCGAGCCGCTGCCGCCGCTCCCGATCTGGCTGGCGGATGAAGTGTCGGTCGTGTTCGACCTGGAGCGCAGCTACGAGCAGGCGTGTACCGACCTGAGCTTCCCGTGACCCCCGTGACGCAACTGTTGGAGGCGGTACGCAATGGCGACCCGCGGGCGGCGGCGGAACTGCTGCCGCTGGTGTACGCCGAGTTGCGGAAGCTGGCGGCTGTGAAGCTGGCGAACGAGAAGCCGGGGCAGACGCTGGACGCCACCGCCCTCGTTCACGAGGCGTATTTACTGTTGGTGGGGAATCCCGCCGCTCACGCTTCCGGCTCGTCTTCCGGCTCGTCCCCCGTCGCTTACGCTTCCGGCTCGTCTTCCGGCTCGTCCCCCGTCGCTCACGCTTCCGGCTCGTCCCCCGTCGCTCACGCTTCCGGCTCGTTGCTCTTCGACGGGCGGGGGCACTTCTTCGCGGCGGCGGCGGAGGCGATGCGGCGGATTCTGGTCGAACAGGCGCGACGGCGGAAGTCGATCAAGCGCGGCGGTGGGGCGAGTCGGGAAGACGTGGAGCCGGATCAGATCGCTTCGCCCACACCCGACGACGAGTTGCTGGCGTTGAATGACGCGCTCACCGACTTCGCCGCACACCACCCGGAGAAGGCCGAGTTGGTGAAGCTGCGGTACTTCGCGGGGCTGACGGCGGACGAGGCGGCGGCGGTGTTGGGGCTGTCGGCGAGTACGGCGGATCGGCACTGGGCGTATGCGAGGGCGTGGCTGAAGCGGGCGATGGGGTAGGTGCCGCCCGGCAGGCCGGGAAGGATTTCAACAGAACGGAACGCGGTGGACGCGGAAAAGGCAGGGAGGACGCGAATCGAACAGAACCGTGTCCGTATCCGATCCGCGTCCTCCGCGTTCCGTCTTCTTCATCCGTGTCCCGTTTGATTTGAACCCTGTGACCAACGACCGCCTGGGTTCACCAAGTCGGTCACTTCTTCGGCGGAGCGGGTGCGGGCGGTGCCGGTGCGGGGGGTATCGGTTGCGTAGGGGCCGGGGCCGGGGCGGGCGGCATCGGCGGCGGGGTGGGGAGAGCGACGGGCTGCGGCGGAGGGGGCGGCTTCAGGCGGTCGAGCCGGGCCTTCGCGGTGGCGAACTCGGCAGCGGCGGCATCGGCCGCGACTTTGGCCGGCGCGACGGTGGCGGCGACCGCATCGGCGGCGGCCTTCGTCGGGGCCACCGCCGCTTGCGCCGGCGGCTGGGCGGCGGTCAGTTCCTTCACCTTCGCCTGACTCGCGGCGAGCGCGGCGGTGGTGTCGGCGTCCAGTTTCACCGCGGCGGCGTGCTTGTCGGTCGCGGCCTTCAGCGCCGCCGCGTGGTCGGCCTTCGCCTTCTGCGCCGCCGCGAGTTCGGCCTGCGCCGCCTTCGCCATCTCGACCGCCTTCTTCGCCTGCTCGGCCAGCATCGGGTTGGCCGGCATCTTCGTCGCCGCGTCCTGCACCTCGGCGGCCATCTTCGCCATCGCGGCGGCGGCCACCGCCTTCGCCTGCTCGGTCATCACCAGCATCGGGCCGGTCGAGGTCAGCTTGTCCACCTCGGCCTTCGCCACGGGCACGGCGGCTTTGGCGGCGGCGAGCGCGGCCGTCTGGTCGGTCACCGCCTTCTGGAACTGCGGCAACTCGGCGGCGATCCTCGCCACCAGCGCGTTCGCGGCGGCGTGCGCCTGCTGTGCGGCTGCGGTCTTGGCGTTGGCGTCGTTGAACGCGGCCTGCGTCTGCTTCACCTTCACATCGGCGGCGACGAACGCGGCTTCGGCCACCTTCAACCGCTCGACCGCCGGCAGCGGGTTGGTGTCGGCGGTGGCGATCAGCTTGGCGTCGGCGGCGGTCCACGTCTTCAGTGCCCCGCTCCAGTCGCCGGACACCACCTTCGTGTCGTCGTGGGTGAAGGCGACTTTCAGCCCCAGGTCGGCGAACGCCTCGAACTGTTTCAAGGCGGTGCCGTTGCCGTCCCACAGCTTCGTCACTTTATCCCGCCCGGTGCTGGCCAGCCGCCCGTCGTGGCTGTACCGCACGCCGGCCGCCCCGCCGGGGTGCGCCGCCCAACTCTTGAACGCCGTGCCGTTGTCCATCTCCCACAGCCTCACGGTGCCGTCCTCGCTGCCGGTGGCGAGGGCGTTGCTGTCGGCCCGCCAGCTCACGTCGGTGATCATCGCCGTGTGCCCGCGGAGGGCGTGGAACTCGCGGGCGGTGTTCGCCTCCCACACGAACGCCCCGCCGTTGCGGTCGGCGGTCGCCAGCAGCACCCCGTCCGGGCTGAACTCGACGGCCGTCACCCAGTCGGTGTGCTTCTTGATCTCGTGCAGCACCTTGCCGTCGGCGGTTGCGTAAATTCGGATCAGCTTGCTCGGCGAACCCACCGCGATCATCGTCTGATCGGCGCTGATGTCGGCGGCGAGCAGGGCGTCGGTTTCGATGCCCACTTCGGTGATCTTCTGGCACGTCTCGACGTTGAACAGCACGGCCCTGCCGCTGGCCCCGCCGCGACCACCGGCGGCGAGGAGCAGCTTGCTGTTGCGGCTGAATTTCAGGCTGTTGATCTGCCCGTGCTCGAACGGGAGGCTGCCCAGATAGTCGCCGCTGTCGGCGTGATACAGCAGCACCTGCTTCTGCCCGGCGACGGCGACGAGCGGCGCCCACGGACTGGCGGCGAGTGCGGTGACCGCGCCCGGCCGGCGGGCGACCGACAGCGGGTCGGCCTTCAGCTTGCCGGTCTGCGGCATCGGCGGCGGGCCTTCCGGCTTGCCCTTGCTGACGGTCTTCAACCCGATGTCCACCTTCGGCTTGTCCGGCATCACCACCTTGCTGCCGGCGTTCTCCTTGCCGCCTTGCTCGACCCACAGGCGGATGATTTCGATCTGGGCGTCGGGGATCTTCTGCTTACTCGGCGGCATGACCGGCTCTTCCTTGTGCGCCGTCATGGTGTACAACCGCGACTTGTCCGGATTGCCGGGGGTGAACACCTCTCCACTCGACCCGCCAAGCTTCAACGCGCCGTAGGAGTCGAGCTTCAGCCCGCCGCGTTGTTTGTCCACGCCGTGGCAACTCGTGCAGTGCTGCTTGAGCACCGGCAGCACGTCGGCGTCGTAGGTCGGGTTCTTGGCGTCGGCCAGCACCACCGCGGGGGCGACGGCGACGACGGCGAGCAAGGTGAAGAACAAGCGGGGCATGTCAACGGGCCTCAGGCGGTCGGCAGCGTTTGCAGAAACGCGGCAGGTTCAAGGATGTTGATCGTCGGGTGGGCGGTGCGGAAGGCGGTGCCGTCCGGGTTGTTCGGGGTCATCAGGTCGAGCAAGTCGTTGTCACGGCTGACGATCACACTCGCGTTCGCGGCGACGGCCAGGTTCAGGTACTTCTCGTCCTTCGGGTCGCGGGGCAACGAAACCACGGCCGGTGGGTCGGGGAGAACCGTACCGAATCGGCCGACCGTCCGCAGGTACACGTTCACGACCGCCGGTGTCAGGTGTGGGAACTTTTTCAACGTCCGCGGGCGGGTGAGCACGTCGCGCACCTCGACCAACACTTCTAGGCTGAGGAACAGTTCCACCTGTCCCAACACCGCTCGCCGCACGCACTCACCAGACGCCCCGGTCGGGTTGGAGGCCGCTTGCAGGTGAATCATGCAGTCGTACACGACCCGACGTGTCACTCGGGTGTCCCCCGCCGCTCCTCGGCCACTTCCTCCCGCACCTCCTGAAAGAACTCGTCCAACTCGGCTTCCGTCATCCCGCTTTCCGCCACCTGCTTGCGGAACGGGGCGAGAATCTCATCCATCGTCTTGAGGGCGAGGTGCCGCTCGATCAGGTCGGCGGCCACCGCTTCGGGGGTGCGGCCCGACTCTTTGGCGAATTCGGACAGTTCGCGCTCGGTCTCGGCCGGCAGCTCAATTGTCAGGCTCATGACCCTACTCCGGTGGGCTGAATCACCCGCTCGACGGACTCGAAGTACGCTTTCCAGGTTCGCAACCCGGCGACGTACCGTTCCTGTTCTGCCGCCCACTCCTCCGGATTGAACGGCCCCGCCCGACTCACGAGTCGGAATGTCCGAGGCGGCGGTGTCCGACTCGACATCTCACGCAACTCGGCCAGCCACTCCGCCGGCACGTCGGTGGCGAACGCGGCGGGGTCTTGTTCGAGGGCAAGATTGATCAGGCGGTTCACCGCTTCGGTGTCAGTGATGGTGCCCTTCTCGTACCACGCCAGCAACTTCTGCGGTGTCACGGCTCGCCTGTGGTTCGCGCCCGGCGTCGCCTCGCGGCAATCCGGAGTGTGGTCACTTCCCTCACACCGAGTCGTAACTCCACGCCTTCCGTTGCTCGCGAGCGAGGTGGCTGTTCGCCTCCTTGTCGTCCACGAACTCCTCCTTCTCGGCGTCCCACGTCACCTTCCGGCCGAGCGTCACCGAGATGGCCCCGATGTGGCACAGCGACACCGAACGGTGCCCCACCTCGGCGGTGCAAATCGGGTCTTTGCGGGTCTTGATGCAGTCGAAGAAGTTACCCATGTGGTCGTCGCTCTCCTCCACCTTCCAGTCAGCGGCGGCGGGGAGCTTGTCGCCCAGGATCTCCGGCTTGCTCGCCTCGATCTTGCCGCGAGTCACCCACAGCCAGCCGTCGCCCCCTTCGAAGCGGATGCCGTGGAGCATTTGGCTCCGCGGCACCGGCTTGTCTTTGTCTGGCTTCTTGTCGCCGAAGATGGTGTTCTCGGTGGTGCTCTTGCACACGTGCGAAATGCCGCCGTCGTAGGTGAACGTGACCTCGTATTCGGACGCCGTGGTGTACCCGCCGGCCACCGGCTCGATCAACCGCTTACCAGTGGCCGTCTTCGGCCCGACCACGTTCAGCGCCCACCGCACGATGTCGTTGTGGTGGGCACCCCAATCCGTGATGGTGCCGCTGCTGTATTCTTTCCAAAAGCGGAAGGTGGAGTGGCAGCGCTCGGGCACGTAGTCGGTGGTGGCGGCCTGGCCCTGCCACATGTCCCAGTCGAGTTCCTTCGGCACTGCGGCGCTCTTGAACGGCCCGCCGTGCAGCCCGGCGGGCAGAACGCTCGTCACGCTCGAGATTTTGCCGAGCCGCCCAGACCGGACGATCAGGCACGCCTGGCGGAACAGCTTGTCCGACCGCTGTTGGCTGCCGGTTTGGAGTACCCGTTTGTGCTCTTTCACGGCCTTCACGAGCCGTTTGCCTTCGTCGATGGTGAGCGTCAGCGGCTTCTCACTGTACACGTCTTTGCCCGCCCGCATGGCGGCGATGTTGATGAGCGTGTGCCAGTGGTCGGGGGTCGCGTTGATGACCACCGCCAAGTCCTTCTCCTTGTCGAGCATCTTGCGGAAGTCGGCGTACACCGTCGCGCCGGGGTTCTCTTTCAGGGCGGCAGCGGCGCGGGTGGTGTCCACGTCACACACGGCCACGACGGTGCCGAATCGCTTCGCCTGGAAGGTGTCGAATTTGCCCATGCCGCCGCACCCGACGAGAGCGATCTTCGGCTTCTCTTCGCCCTTCTTCGGTTCGTCGGCTCGCGAGGGTGTGGCGGCCCACGCCGGCAACGCGGCGGCGATGGCGGCTTTCATGGCGGTGCGGCGGTCGGGGCGGCGAATGATGAGCATGGGGCACCGGGGGAGAGGGAATCTCGCGAGCCGCGACCAGCGGGAGCGCGTCGCACGCGCCCGCTGGTCGCGGCGAACACCTCCACACAGTGGTTCAACATGAACTCCCGCGAGTTCAGCACGCCCCAGAACACGTCCTCGAGGGCCTGCTTCTTGTCCGTCGCCTTGTCCACCACGGCCAGCAGCTTGGCGTACTCGGCGGGCGTCGGCGGGCGGCTGACCGCCCGCAGGTACATCGTCTCGATGATCGCCGTCGGCGGCTTCTTCTCGGCCAGCATCTTCGCCACCAGCCCGCCCGATTGGATCTTCGGCTCCACCGTGCTGCCGTTCATCAGGTGCAGGCTCTGGCTCAGCGTCGGTTCCAGCCGCACTTCACACGAACAGACCGTCTCCCGCATCGGCCGGCCGAAGGTGGTGAGGAAGTAGTTGCTCGTCTGCCCGTCGGCGATCTGCACGGCCCGGCTGCCGAGCGGCAGGCCGGGGAACTTATTCTTGGTGTCCGTCACCTGCGTGATGATGTCGAGCATCGTCTCGGCGCGGATGCGGCGGATCGGCCCGCGGGCGAAGTTGCGGGTGTCGCCGGCGTTGCTGGCGGTGGCGGTGGTGCTGCGTTGGTACGCCGCGCTCAGGCACAGGTCGCGGACCAGTTTCTTGAAGTCGTACTTGTACTCGGTGAACTTCTTGGCCAGCGCGTCGAGCAGTTCGGCGTTGCTGGCCGGGTTGGAAATCCGCACGTCGTCCACTTCGCTGATGATGCCCTGGCCGAAGAAGTGGCTCCACACCACGTTCGACAGGTTCTTAGCGAAGTACGGGTTGTCGGCGGACGCCAGCCAGTCGGCGAGAGCCGTGCGACGGTCCTTGCCGGTGGTGTCCGGGGCGGCCCCGCCGAGGAACTTGGCCGGCATCGGCCTGCCTTTCACCGGGTGGTTGATTTCCCCGCCGCCGCTGTTGAACACGATCTGCTCGCGGGGGTCGTCGCCCCCCTTGCGGCCGATCTGTGTGAAGAAGCTGGCGAACCCGTAGTAGTCGTCCATCGTCCAGCGGTCGAACGGGTGGTTGTGGCACTGGGCGCACTGCACCCTCATGCCCATGAACACCTGGGCCACGTTCTCCGTCACCTTGATGATGTCGCGTTCGATCTGGTAGTAGTTCGTCGCCGGGTTCTTGAACGTGCCGCCGTTCGCGGAGAGCAGCTCCTTCACCCACTCGTTGGTCGGCACGTTCTTGGCGATTTTGCCCTCCAGCCAGCCGTAGTATTGCAGCATCGCTTTCGGCGACACCTCGTTGCTGCTGCGGATCTGCAACAACTCCGACCACTTCAGCACCCACAGTTCGGCGAACTCCTTGCGGTCGAGCAGTTCGTCGACCAGCACCTCCCGCTTGGTCGGCACGGTGGACACGATGAACTTGGCGTACTCCTCCTGCGTCGGCAGTTGGCCGAGTACGTCGAGGTACAGGCGGCGGACGAACGTGCCGTCATCGCACACCCCGCTCGGCTCGATGCGGAGCTTCTTCAACTTGGCGTACACCAGGTCGTCGATGTAGTTGTTGACCGGCGCGTTCGGCCAGGTGAACTGCAACCCCTTCGGCAGCACGATGAACGGCACGCCGACGGTGAAGGTGGCGAACCGGGCCATGACGAACGCCTCGCCCCGCTCGCCGGCCGTCACGGTGCCGTCGCCGTCCGGGGCGATCTTCGCCGACGTCTCGTTGTTCGTCATGAATAGCGTCAGCGTGGTCACGTCGCGGTCGGTGCCGTCCGAGTATTTCGCCCGCACCACCAGCCGCTGTTTGCTGTCCTTGCCGTCGAGCACGGCGGCGGGCGGGAAGATTTCCACGCCGGTCGGGGTGGCGACGGCGTCGGCGTCCTTCGGGCAATCGGCTTCGAGCCAGCGGAGGAGCGCCGTGTACAGGTGGTCGCCCTTCTCCACCTTCTTGCCGCCCGTGTGCGGCACGGCCCCGGTGCTCTTCTCCATGAGCAGCGAGTCGGCGGGGGTGGCGAGGTTCACCCGCCGGCCGTTCAACTCGCGCGTGAGGCGGTAGTGGTCGCCGTCCGGGTCGAAGCCGAACAGACTCAGGCGGAAGCCGTCTTTGCCGCGGGCGGCGCCGTGGCACCCGCCCTGGTTGCACCCGGCCCGCATGAACACCGGCATCACGTCGAGCTTGAACGAGATCGGCCGATCCGCTTTGGCTTGCGTCACCTTCACCGGCACCTTTTGCGTCTGCCCGCCGAACGCGACGACCAGTTCAGTGGTGCCGTCGGCGACCGGCTTGCACACGGCCTTGTCCACCGTGGCGAACGCGGGGTTGGCCGAAGTGATGACCGCCTCGGCGGTCACGTCGCGGGTCAGCCCGTCGGGGAACGTGGCCTGCACCACGAGCGACTGGAAGTCGCGGGAGGTTTCCAGGTTCACGTCCGGCGGGTAGACGGCCAACTTGAACGCCGGCGCGGGCGGCGGAACGACCGGAGCCGGAGGCGTAGGCTGAACCGGGGCCGGAGGGGCAGGAGGCGTGACCGCGGGCGGCGCCGGCTTGGGTGCAGCGGGCGGGGCGGCCGGGGGCTGAGCTGGCGGAGTGGTCGGCGCGGGGGGAGCCTGGGCGACCCCGACGGCGGCGGCCACGAACACGGCGAGCAGGGCAACAGGCAAACGCATGGCGGGCCTCAAGCGGGGTCAGTTCTGTTCAGTTAGCCGGTCAACCCAATAGCCCGGTCTCCGCTTGGCGTGCGGGACCGCGACCACGTAAACGCGTTCAGGTTCATCGCGATAGATTACTGCGTGTTCGAAGCCGAGAACCCGTCGCTTCCGCGCCCCCTTCGGGCTGCGGGATTCCGGCCTGCGGGTGCTTGCAAACGAACTCGATGGTCTCGGCCACCGCCGCGCGGAAGTCGTCGCCGCGGCCGGGAAACCGCTCGTCCATCCAGGCCGCGTCGGCGTCCACCTCGGTGGCCGCCAGCGGGTGCATGTCGAACGGGAGCATCAGGGAACCCGCTTCTCACGAAGCCGTTTGAGGTATTCGTCACCGGGGATGCCTTTCACCCGACCGGACTGCAGGTCGTCGATCCGACTTCGGATGATGGCGTCGAACTCCGGGTCGTCCTCGGACAAGCCGGGCGGGGTCTGCACCGACTCGTATACCGCGTCCGCCACCGCCAGTCGCTCGGCTTCGGGCAACCCCATCACCACCGCGAGCGCCTGCGTGTATGTCTCACTCATCACTGACCTCCTTCGGGCGGCAAATTGTATCGCTCCCGCACTTCGCGGTAGAACTCCTCGGCCGGGGTGCCGGGCCGTTCGCCGCTCAAAAACCCCTGCCGGCGGCGTTCCAACTCGGCGACCAGTTCCGGGTCGTAGTCATCCGCCAGCGAGTCCTGAATCACGTCGCGGATGGCAATGCGGTCTTCTTCGGACAACTCAAGGATCACTTCGAGCAACTTCGCGGCGGCATCGCTCATGGTGGCCCCTCCGGTCGGGTCCGCATCCGCTTCACCACCCACCACACGACCAGCCCGACCGCCGCGCCGAACGTCACCAGCCACGACAGCTCGACTCCTAAGAACAGCCAACTGCCGATCCCCGACTGTTCGGCCATGTAGGCGGCTTTGGCGGGGGGTGCGTCTGGTTCGGGGAGGACCGTGCCCGTCACGACGGCGTGACCGAAGAACACCACCGTCATGCAGACCGACACCGCTACCAGCACCAGCACCGTGACCAGCAGCGGTCTCACTTCTTCGGCTCCGGCGGTTTCGGCGGGGGCGTCGTGGCCGGCGGTGCGACCGGAGTCGCCGGCGGCGGTGCAGGCGGAGCCGGGGTGCCCTTGGCGGCTTTCTCGCGTTCCTCCTGTTCGAGCCGCAGTTGCTCCAGTCGGGTCAGCCGTTTCTCCGGCGGCTTGGCCGGCGGGACGGGCGGGGCAGGTGTGGTCGGGTTCGCCACCGCGGGCGGCGGGACCACGGCCACCTTCGGCGGCAGGGGCACGTCGATCCGCAGTTCGCCCCCGCCGGCGTTCTGGTAGAGCGTCTCCCCGTTGTGGACGATCACCACTTGCAGGTAGGTGCCGTGCTTGCCGGCCGGCGAGGTCTTGTCGGTCGCCACGGCGAAGGCCAGTTCCTTGCTGTCCTTGTTGACCTTCACGTCCGGCGCCGTCACCTTCACCGGCACGCCGATCAGCTTCACGACGGCTTCGCCAACAAACGGCGTGGCCACGGTCAGCTTGCCGAACACCTGCCCGGCGACCCCCTGTTCCATCGCCGCGCGCTCCTGGGCGATGATGACCATCGGCGGGACGACTTCGAGCGTGAACAGTTGCGAACTGGTCCACACCGGCCCCTTGCCGGCGTCGGCCACGGCGAGAATTGCCGTCTTCCACTTCCGCGCGGCAGCGGTCGGGGCGGCGTTCACGTACAGGGTCGTTTCGGTCTGGTCGGGCTGGATGACCGCACTGCCGGCAATGCCCATGCCCGGCGGGGTGAACAGCGGGTAGACCGTAATCGGCCCCTTGAACGCCGGGTCGCGCTTGGCCACGATTCGCAGGTTGTAGGCGGCGTTCTGCGGGATGCCGGCCTTCGGCTCGATCACTTCAATCGAGTACGGGGCGGCGTCCGTCACCGCGACCGCCACGCGGTCGACGAAGTGGCGGTGGAAGGGGGTGTTGTTCAGCCCGATGTTGTAGTTCACGTCGAGTCGCACGCGGCTGAGCGCCTTCACGTTCGCATCCACCGGGTTGGCGGCGAAGTCGAGCAGGCCACCCACGTGGGCGGCGTCCGGCTTGGCCTCGAACACCACCGGCACCGTGCCGAAGCCGGGATCGACGACATCCGTCACCGGCGTCACGCCCGTCGGCAGGCCGGGGAAGGTCAGGTTGGCTGGCCCGCCCCAATCCGCCCGCTGCACGTTCACCAGCGTGGCGAACCGCCCGCCCTTCGGCACGGTCACGTTCTGCCGGTCCTGGTTGCTCACGTTGTTCCCGTCCACCTTCGGGATGCTCACGCTCGTGGCGGCGGCCACCGGCGTCACCTCGACGCGGAAGAAGTAGTCCGGCCCGCCCTTCTTCAGGTGGTCGTGAACGTACACGGCGTACTCTTTGTCCTCCGGGGCGGTGAACCGGAAGCCGCTGTCCGGCCCGCCGGCGTCATCGTTGCCGGTGATGTACGCGCCGTTGAAATGGCTGACGTGCATGACCGGGTCGAGCGGCGAGCCGAGCCGCCGGGCGTAGCACTGGATGTCGAACGCCTGGCCTTTCTTCGCGGCGAACTTGAAGAACTTGTTCTGCCCCGGTTGGGCGATCACCCCGTGGAACGCCCCCGGTGCGGTGCCCGCGAACGCCTTCGCCGCATCGACGTTGTTGCCGTCTTCGACCACGCCCGGCACGTCCAGCACGCGGCATTTGAACCCGGTCGGGGCGATGCCGTCGGGCGTGACCGCGTGCAGGCGGAAGTTCTCGTCGGCCACGGCGGGCAACTTGATCTTCTGCTTGAGCGGGCCGGCCGGGTCGCCCAGGAAGGTGAACTCGATCTCCTCGCCCGGCTTGCCGCCGCTCGGGATGACTGCCGTGGGCACCGGGAACGTGCCGACGTGCAGGCGGTACACCGGCCCGCCGCCGAACGACGCCTCGCGGACCATCACCGTGTACTTGCCGTCGGCCGGGATGACGACGCTGCACCGGCCGTCTTGGGCGGTCAGCGTGCTGTCGTCCGAGGTGGCCAGTTCGAACCGCTTGTCGTTCAGGATGGCGACGAACGGGTCCCAGAACGCCCGCCCCAGCCGCATCCCTTCCACTTCCACGCTCAGCCGCTGGCCCTTCTTGCAGTCCACCACGAAGTAGTCCACGTCCTCCCCGCCGAGCGAGCCGTGAACGGTGCTGTTCAACGCAATCGGCTGCGGGGTGGCGTACTCGCTGTTCGGCTCCTTCTCGTCCACCGGCGGCAGCGCGCCGACCCAGAACGTGCGGGCGTCGGACACGCCGCTCGCCGTGCGAACGCGGAGCAGGAACTCCCCGAGCCGGCAGTCCGGGGCGATAGCAAAGGTGACGCTGACGGCGGTGTCGTTCACCACGGCCAGCTTCTTCACCGTGAGGCCGGGCTGGTAGCACAGCACCTCTTGCGCGTCGGTCAGGCGAGCGCCGGTGAACGTGACGACCGCCTCGGTGCCCCGCTGCGCCCCCGCCGGGCTGATGCCGGAGAGGACCGGTGATGCAGAAAACAGTTCACCGCAGAGGGCGCAGAGGGTGCAGAGAGAAAGCAGCAGGCGGGTCATCGGCGAAGCTCCGGGTGTCGTTCAAAACGAGCCGCGACC